>CAZBIG010000042.1:0-12751 GCA_964491865.1 uncultured Neomegalonema sp.
GACCGAGACGCGGGCCGCCTGGGCGATGTCGCGCACGCCGTTCCGCTCCGCCCGCGGCGCGTCGGGCGCGGCCTGGCGCGCGTCGGAAGCCGGGTTGGCGGGGCGACGGCTCATCGGGCCGCTATAGCCGATCTTGAACCGCTGCGCGCCCCCCCTTGCGCGGCCGAGGGACTCGTGTAACCGGTTACATCAGCGGTTTTCGCCAAGGTCCGGCCGCTGATGCGCGCGTGATCCGCGCCACGAACGGCGAGCGAACGGCGAGCGGACGGGCGGAAGCGGACGGCGGCCGGGCCGCGAAAGGGCGTCGGGGACGGCGGAGGCGGGATGACCAGATATTTCACGGACGCGGCGGCGGTCCTCGACGGCGCGCGCCCGGGGGCCTCGGCGATTTACGCGCCGCCCAAAAGCGCCGGCGGCGGACGCGGCGTCTCGTTCCCGGGGTTCCACGGACCGAACCTCGCCACCCACGCCCAGCTCACCCCGCGCGGCGTTGCGCATTTGGCGCTCGATCCGGGGGCGTTGCTGCGTCTCGATCTGTCGCGCGCGCGCTTCGCGGTGTGGGCCGCGGCGTTCGACGAGCGCGGATGCGAGGCCCTCGATGCGATCGGCTGCGAGGCGGGCGCGCTGACGGCGCGGCCGGCGCCGCTCGACCGCGTCGACGCGGCGCGGTTCCGCGCCTGGCGCGCCGCCCATGGCGCCGTCGACGCGACGCCGAGGGCGCTTGCGTTGCCGCCGGCGCCCCGGGCCGAGCCGCTGATCCTGCGCGCCCGGCGCCGCTGCGACCTCTGGCTGATGGCCCCGATCGAGCCCGACGCGTTGATCGCCGGCGCCTCCGGCGGCGAGGCTCTGGTCAGCGTCGAGCGCCCGAGCGGGGCCGAGCGGCCTCTGCCGCCGGCGCTCGGCCCGGTCCGCGAGGCCTTCACAGTCGCCCGCGCGACCGCCCGCGCCTATCGGGTGGCCAAAGCCGAGGTGGTCCAGGTCATCGACGTCGAAGGGCGGCAATGCTCGGACTTCATGGCGTTTCGCCTGTCGGCGCTCGATCAGGGCCTCGAGCGCATGATCGACGGCACGGTCACGCGCACGCTGGTCAAGGGCGGTTATCCGACCCCGGGGCTGTTCGACCGCTTTTACGACGCCGACATGCGCCCGTTGCTGGCGTTGGTGCAGGACACCGTCGGCCGCCACGACACTTTCGCGCTCGCCTGCACCGCCCTCGGCTACGAGGAGCGCGGCTTTCCGGGGCACCTGAACTGCTCGGACAACATGTCCGAGGCGCTGAGCCCGTTCGGCGTCGCGCCGCGCCGCGCCTGGCCGGCGGTGAACTTCTTTTTCAACGCCTGGGTCGATCCGGTCGACGGCCGGCTGCGCGCGGACGAGGGCTGGTCCCGGCCCGGGGATTACGTGGCGCTGCGGGCGCTGGACGATCTCCTGTGCGTCTCGACCGCCTGCCCCGACGACATCGATCCGATCAACGGCTGGAACCCGACCGACATCCATGTGCGGATTTACCGGGCGAACGCGCCGATCCCGCGCGCCGTCGCCTTTCGCGCCAAAGAGGACGCGCTGCCCGTGCTTTCCGAACCCTCCGCCTTCGCGCCGCGCACCGGCGCGCTGACCCGTCATGTCGCGCCGGCCCGCGATTTGTGGCTGCCGGTGTCCTACGCCTCGACCGGCGCGCTCGAAGAGTATTGGGCCTGTCGCGAGGCCGCGACGGTGCAGGATATGAGCGCGCTGCGCAAATTCGACCTGCGCGGGCCGGACGCCGCGGCGTTGCTGCAGCGCGCGACGACCCGCGATATCGAGCGCCTCGGGGTGCATCGCGGCGTCTACGCGCTGATCTGCGACGAAACCGGAGCCGTGATCGACGACGGCGCGCTGTTTCGTCTGGCGCCCGACCTGTTCCGCTGGTGCTGCGGTTCGGAAGAGAGCGGCCGGGCGCTCAGCGCGCTGGCCGCCGCCGAGGGCTTTCGCGTCCGCGTCGACGCGCTGCACGGCGCGATGCCCAGCTTGGCGGTGCAGGGCCCGAAAAGCCGCGAAGCGCTGCGCTCGATCGTGTTCACGAAGCCGCAGCATCCCAGCCTCGACGCGTTGAAATGGTTCGGCTGCACGGTCGCGCGGATCGGCGCTGAAACGGGCCCCCCGGCGATGGTGACCCGCACGGGTTTCACCGGCGAGCTCGGCTACGAGATCTTTTGCGACAAGTCCGACGCGGTCGCGGTCTGGGACGCGGTCCTCCGCGCCGGCGCGCCGCACGGCCTGGTCCCGATGGGCTCCGAGGCGCTCGAGCTGCTGCGCGTCGAGGCCGGTCTGATGAGCGCCGGCGCCGAGTTCGGCGGCGAGGTGGACGCGGTCGAGGCCGGGCTCGGCTTCGCGATCAGCCGCGACAAGCCCGACTTCGTCGGTCGCGCCGCGCTGGAACGGGCGTTGGCCGCGCCCCGCCGCAAGCTGGTCGGCCTGCGGCTCGAGACCGACGAGCCGCCCGCGCGCGGCGATCCGGTGTTGATCGGCGAGCGGCCGATCGGGCGGGTGACCTCGGCGGTGCGCTCGCCGATGCTGCGCTGCGCGATCGCCATGGCGCGCGTCGCCGTCGATTGCGCCGCGCTCGGCGCGACGGTTCAGGTCGGCCGCCTCGACGGCCGGATGAAGCGCTGCGCGGGAAAGATAGTGGACTTGCCCTTCGTCGACCCTCAACGTGCCCGCGCTCGGGCCTGACCCGGGGGCATCCGATCGATTGGTGTGGGAGACGACAGGATGAGAACCGTCGCATTGGCCGCCGCCGCGGCCGTTTTCGCGCTTGCGTCGGGCGCGGCGCAGGCGCAGAGCAAAGTCACGATCGGCGAGCCGAGCTGGCCCGGCGCGAAAATCATGGCCAACGTGATCGGCCAGGTGATCGCCACGCGCCTGGGCGGCGAAGTCGGCTTCGCCCCTGGCGCGAACGCGGTGATCTTCGAAGCGATGGACGGCGGCCGCGGCGACATCGACGTGCATCCGGACGTGTGGCTGCCCAACCAGGCTTCGTTCACCGACCAATATGTCGACGAGAAAGGCACGGTGGCGTTGTCCGAAGGCGCCTATGAGGGCCGCACCGGCTTTTGCGTGCCGCGCTACATGGCCGAGCGGCACAACATCACCTCGGTCGTCGACCTCGCGACCCCGGCGGCCGAAGCGCTGTTCGATCTCGACGGCGACGGCGCGGGCGAGATCTGGGTCGGCGCGTCCGGCTGGGCCTCGACCGCGGTCAACACCATCAAGGTGCGCGATTACGGCGTCGAGCCCTTCCTGATCCCGACCACCCAAGACGAAACAGTCTTCTACGCGCAGCTTAAGGACGCGATCGACGCCGAAAAAGGCGCGGTCTTCTACTGCTATAAGCCGCATTACGTGCACGCGCTCTATGACGTCGTGATGCTCGACGAGCCGCCGCACGACCCGGACAACTACAAGATGGTGCAGCCGAACGAAGACGCCGACTGGCTGGCCAAGTCGAAGATCACCACCGGAGACCCGGTGAAGACGGTCCGCGTGGCCTATTCCAAATCGCTCGAGACCCGGGCGCCCGCGGTGGCGTCCTTCCTGTCGAACATCGATATGAGCGCCGACGCGCTGTCGCAGCTGACCCTCGAGGTGGTGGTCAAGGAGCGCGCGATCGACGTGGTGGTGGCCGAGTGGATCGAGGCCAATGGCGCCACGGTCGACGGCTGGCTCGGCTTGAACTAGGCCGAGCGCGCGCCCCGGCGGGCGGCGCGCGCGATCGCCGCCCGCCCCGCGCCCCCCACCCAGGGCGCCCCGCCGCGCCGCCCGCCGGATCCGGCGGCTCCTAAGCGCCTGAGGAGGGCCCATGCACGGCTCATCCCCCACCCGCGCCGCGTCCGACCTCGGCGCGCGCGCTTCGGCGCCCCCGGCCGTCTCGGTGCGCGGCGTCTGGAAAATCTTCGGCGACCGCGCCGACGAAGCCCTGGCGCTGGCGCGCGATCAGGGCGTCTCGAAAGCCGAGATCCTCGAGCGCACCGGGTGCGTCGTCGGCGTCGCGGACGCGAGCTTCGACGTGCGCGTCGGCGAGATCTTCTGCGTGATGGGCCTGTCGGGTTCGGGCAAGTCGACCTTGGCGCGACACGTCAACCGGCTGCTCGAGCCCACGGCGGGGCGGATCCTGATCCAAGGAGAGGACGTGCTCGCGCTCGACGACGCGGCCCTGCGCCGCTTGCGCAACCGCCGCGTCGCCATGGTGTTTCAAAGCTTCGGTCTGCTGCCGCACCGCAGCGTGCGGGACAATGTGGCCATGCCGCTCGAGATCCGCGGCGCCGGCAAGGCGAAACGTTGGGAGACCGCGGATCGGGCGCTCGAAATGGTCGAGCTGACGGGCTGGGAGGACAAATTCGCGCATGAACTGTCCGGCGGCATGCAGCAGCGGGTGGGTCTCGCGCGGGCGATCGCCTGCGACGCCGACATCCTGCTCATGGACGAGCCCTTCTCGGCGCTCGATCCGCTGATCCGCCGACAGCTGCAGGACCAGTTCCTGGCCCTGTCGCAGCAGCTGCGGAAGACCACGCTGTTCATCACCCATGATCTGGACGAGGCGATCCGGCTCGGCGACCGGATCGCGATCATGAAAGACGGCCGGATCGTGCAGATCGGCGCGCCGGAAGAGATCGTCATGCGGCCGGTCGACGCCTATGTGGCGGACTTCGTCGCAGGGATTTCGAAGCTCAATCTGGTGTCGGCCCGGTCGGTGATGACGCCCATCGACGACCCGGCCGCGCGGCCGGCCCCGGCGGACGGCGTCGCCACCGCGCCGGCCGACGCGACGTTGAACCAGTTGATCGACCTCAGCGCCCAGGGTCAGAGCGTCATCTCGATCGTCGAGGACGGGCGCACCGCCGGCGTCGTGACCCGCGCCGAGATCATCGAGGCGATCCGCGACCATCGCGGCGGCGACCCTGCGGGAGAAACCCCGTGATCGGGCGCGACGCCGGCGCCGCCGCGCAAGACGCGGCCCAAGCCGATCTCGAGGCCGCGGCCGCGGCCGATCTCGAGGACGCGCGCGTCTCGCCCGAAACCGCCGCCCGTCTCGACGCCCTGGTCGCCGAGTTCGTCGGCGCGCGCGTCGCGTACTATCGCGCGGCGTTTCGCCTTATGACCGCCGCGCCGGGCTATCGCCTCGTCTGGAACCTCCAGGCGGCCGTGGGCGGCCCGCTCTGGTTCGGCGCGCGCGGGCTTTGGTCGTGGTTCCTCGGGACCTTGGCGCTCGAGACGCTGGGTCTCATCCAGATCGCTCGGGCCCTGTTCGGCGATCTCGGTCGCGCCGCGAGCGAGCGCGCCGACAGCATCGCCGCCACGCTCGAGCTGCGCCGCCAACAAATCGCCGCGGCCGAGGCTTCCGGATCGGCCGCCCTCGACGCGCTGCGCCGGGCGACCGCCGCGCTCGAGACCGCGCTGGTGGACGCCGAGGCGGCCGCCGCGGCGGCCAACGCCGACTGGCCTCAGGTGCTGCTGATCGGCGCCGCGGTCCTGCTGGCCGCCAAGGCGTTCAGCGGCGCCGCGGCGAATTGGGCGCTTGAGCGGCGGTTCGTGGCTTGGCGGTCGGACCGCAGCCTCGCCTCGGGGTGGCGGGCGTCGCGGCTGGCCCTCGCCGCGCTGTTCGCCGCCGCGGTCGCGGTCCCGTCCGCCCTGCGCTTCGCGCAGCCCGACGCGGCCCCCCTGCTCGCCGATTTCCCCACGGACAAGCAGTGGCGGCTCGAGGCCGGGGCCTGGATCCAGGGCGGGTTCGACTGGCTGAAATCGAACGGACGCGGCGTGTTCGACGGGATCACCTGGGGCATGCGGACCTTGCTCGACGGGGTCGAAACCGTCCTTGTCGGCACGCCCTGGATCGTGGTGGCGCTGGTCGTGGTGATGCTCGCGCGGCTTACTTCGGGGCCGCGCGTGGCGATTTTCACCGCCGCGGCGCTCGGTTATCTCGGGCTGCTGGGGTTCTGGGAAAAAGCGATGACGACGGTCTCGCTGTTGGGCGCGGCCGCGCTGATCTCGATCACCCTCGGCGTGCCCCTCGGGATCTATTGCGCGCGCCGGCCGAAAGTCTTCGCGGTGGTGCGGCCGATTTTGGATTTCATGCAGTCGATGCCGAGCTTCGTCTATTTGATCCCGGTCGTCGCCTTTGTCGGGTCCGGCAAACCGGCGGGCGTGGTGGCCACGATGATTTTCGGCAGCCCGCCGGTGATCCGCTTCACGGTCCTCGGGCTGCAGCAGGTCCCCGCCGCGGCGCGCGAGGCCGCTTTGGCCTTCGGGGCCGACCCGAGATACCTGTTGTGGAAGGTCGATCTGCCGCTGGCGGCGCCGACGATCATGGCGGGCGTCAATCAGACCATTCTGCTGTCGCTGGCGATGGTGGTGGTGGCGTCGCTGATCGGGGCGAAGGGCCTCGGCGAAGACGTGCTTCAGGCCCTGCAATACGCCGCGGCCGGCCAAGGGGTGTTGGCCGGCCTCGCGATCCTGTTCTGCGCGCTGATTCTCGACCGGATCGTTGCGGGGCGCGGCGCGCGCTAAGGCGGGGGCGCGCCCTCGGCGCCTCAGTGCGTCGACAGATGCGCGTCCAGCGTCGCCCGGAACTTCTCGACGATCTCGTCGATATGTTCCCGCTCGGCGATGAATTGCGGCGCCACGATGCCGACGTCGCCGGTGAATTTCACGTGCAGACCCTTCCAGAACATCTCGGCCTGCAGCGCGCCGCCGCGTTTGCCGGGGCCGGCCTCGGCGGCGCGGACCTCGACGCCCGCGATCATGCCGATCGAGCGCACGTCGCGGACCAGCGGATGGTCGCCGAGCGAATGGATCGCTTCGGCGAAATACGGCCCCATGTCGGTTGAGCGCTGGAACAGGCCTTCGCTGCGGTAAATCTCGAGCGCCGCGAGCCCGGCCGCGCAAGCCGCCGGATGCCCGGAATAGGTGTAGCCGTGGAACAGCTCGATGGCCCCGTCCGGCGCCGCGTCGACCACCGCGTCATAGATCATGTCCTTGACCGCGACCGCGCCCATCGGGATCGAGCCGTTGGTCAACGCCTTGGCCATGGTCATGATGTCGGGGGTCACGCCGAAGGTCTGCGCGCCGAAGTTGAAGCCCATCCGGCCAAAGCCGGTGATGACTTCGTCGAACACCAGCACGATGTCGTGCTGATCGCAGATCTCGCGGATGCGCTCGAGATAGCCTTTGGGCGGGACCAGCACGCCGGTCGATCCGGCCACCGGTTCCACGAACACGGCCGCGATCTGATCGCAGCCATAGGTCGCGCAGATTTTCGCCAGGTCCTCGGCCAGTTCGGCGCCGCGCTGCGGCTGACCGGGGCTGTGCAGCTCCTCGCCGGTCCAGGTGTGCCGCATCATCACGACGTTCGGCATCACCACCGGAAAAGCCCGGCGATTGTTGACCATCCCCGACAGCGACACTCCGCCGATATTGACGCCGTGATAGGCGCGCTCGCGGCTGACGAAGCGGTGGCGATGGGCCTGCCCGCGCGCCGCGTTATAGGCCATCACGATCTTGAGCGCGGTGTCGATCGCTTCCGAGCCCGAGTTCACGAAGAAGACGTGATTGATCTCTTCGGGCGTCAGCGCCGCCACCTCTCGGGCCAGGGCGAAGCCGCCCTCGTGGGCCAGACCGAACGGCGACACATAGGTGTTGCGCTTCATTTGCGCGTGCACGGCCTCGATGATTTTCGGATGGCAATGGCCCGCGGGCGAACAGAACAGGCCCGACGAGCCGTCGATCACCCGGCCGCCGTTCTGGTCGTACAGGGTCACGCCCTCGGCGCGGGAGACCAGCCGCGGGTTCGCCTTGAAGGCGCGGTTCGGGGTGAAGGGGATCCACTGCTCTTCGAGCGAATTGCCGGCGATGCGCATGGCTCAGTCTCCGAATAAGCGGCGCGTCCGCCGCAGCCCACCAACCTCTCAGAGAATGAGGGGGACGCTGAATCGCGTCCTTCGGACAGGGCCAGAACTTTTGGCGTATAAGGCCAATTGACGCGACGCCCGAGGCGGCCGACGGTGGCGCGACGAAACGGCGCTCTGAGCGGAGTCCCCCGACGATGCGCATCCCCGAAAGCCACTTCTTTCTCGAGCCGACCAAGCCGACGGGGCTGCAGGCGCAGCTGCGCGCGCAAATCGTCGCGGCCGTGCTCGAGCGGCGGTTTCCGCCGGGCGCGCGGCTGCCTTCGACGCGCGCGCTCGCGGCGCATCTCGGGGTGGCTCGGGTGACGGTCAACCTGGCCTATCAGGCGCTCGAGGCGGACGGCTGGCTCGAGACCCGGCCCCGCAGCGGCATCTTCGTCAGCGCGGATCCGCCGGGGCTGCTGAGCGGGGCCGCGCCCAGCCGCCGCGCCGAGCTCGACTGGTCCGCGCGCCTGTCGCCGATGTTCGCCGGACGCCGGCGCTTGCGCAAACCCGCCGACTGGGCGCGCTATCCCTTTCCGTTCGTCTACGGGCAGGCCGATCCCAGCGTGTTTCCGCATAACGAATGGCGCGATTGCGCGCGCCGGGCTCTTGGCCGCCGCGAGTTCACCGAGGTCGCCGGCGACATGGCCGAGCGCGACGATCCGCTGCTGGTGGCGCACACGCTCTCGCACAGCCTGCCGGCGCGGGGCGTCCATGCGCGCCATGACGAGCTGCTGATCACGCTCGGGGCGCAGAACGCCCTGTGGCTGGCGGCGCAGGTGCTGGCGGCGGGCCGGCCCCGGTTCCGCGCGGCGGTCGAGGATCCGTGCTATCCGGAGATGCGCGAGATCCTGCGTTCGGCCGGGGCCGAGATCGTGCCGATCCCGGTGGACGGCCAGGGCCTGCCGCCCGAGGCCCTGCCGCGGGACCTCGATCTGGTCTGCGTGTCGCCCGGCTGTCACGCGCCGACCGGCGTCGCCATGCCGGCCGAGCGGCGGCGCGCGCTGCTCGAACGGGCCCGGCGAGATGATTTTCTCATCCTTGAGGACGACTATGATTTCGAGCTTGGGGCGGCCGGCCCGCCGACGCCCGCGCTGAAATCGGCCGACGCCGACGGCCGCGCCCTCTATGTCGGCAGTTTCACCAAGGCGCTGTTTCCGGGGTTGCGTCTCGGCTATTTGGTCGCGCCCGCCCCGGTGATCCGCGCTGCTCAAGGGCTGCGGGCGGTGGTGCTGCGCCATCCGCCCGGGCTGACGCAGCGCACCGCGGCGCATTTCTTGGCGCTTGGCCATTACAACGCGCATGTCGAGCGGCTGCGTCGGGTGCTCGACGAGCGCCGTCGCGTGCTCGGCCCGGCGCTGGCGGCGGCCGGGTTCCGCACGGCCGGCCGCGCCGGAGCCGGCGGGTCGAGCTTTTGGGTCGCGGCCCCGCCGGGGATCGACAGCGCCACCTTGGCGGAGCGCGCGCTGGCCCGCGGCGTCGTCATCGAGCCGGGCGGCGCGTTCTTCGCCAGCGACGCGCCCACCCGCCTGTTCCGCGCCGCGTTCTGGTCGATCCCGGTCGAGCGGATCGAGCCGGGGGTGCGCCGGCTCGCCGCCTGCCTGTGATCCTCGGACGCGCGCCCTTTGACGCGGGCCGCCTGCGGGTCCAAGCTGGACTGATCGGAACCGCGAATTTGGTCCTTTCGCCCGGTGGGCGGGGCGACCAGCGTGGTTTGAGAAGCGCGTGTCGCCGAATGTTTTGGCGTCTTTAGCGGCCATGCTTACTTTGTGGGCGGCGGCGGCGTGCTTGTGATGAATTCTTGGGCGCTTGAGAACCGTTGCGCGCCAGAGAAGGACGGCCCGGAAACGGCCGTCGAGGTCGAAACGCCGCGCGCGTCGCGGTTTGAACGAGGGAGAACATCTCATGCTGAAACGCGCTCTGGCGGGGGCCGCCGCAGCGGTCGCCGCGCTCGGGATCGCCGGCGCGGCCGCCGCCAAAGACACGGTGACCGTGGCCTATTTCCTCGAGTGGCCGACCGCGAACCAGGTCGCCCAGCTCGACGAGACCTATGAAAAGGAGATGGGCGTCGAGGTCGAGTGGCGCGCGTTCGGCAACGGCAACGAGATGAGCCAGGCGATGGCCTCGGGCGACGTCGACATCGCCTACAGCCAGGGTCTGGTGCCGTTCGTCGTGGCGGTCTCGAACGGTCTGCCGCTGAAGCTGGTGGGCGTCGCGGTGTCCTACGCCGAGGCCGACAACTGCATCGTGCGCGGCGACAGCGGGATCACCCAGGCCAACGCGAAAGAGCTCGAGGGCGAAAGGATCGCCACGCCGATCGGCAACGTGACCCACTACAAGCTGCTCCGCATGCTCGATCACCTGGGCGTCGACGCCAGCAAGGTCGAGATGGTTCAGATGAACGGGGCCGACGCGGCCGTGGCGCTGACGCGGGGCGACGTCGTGATGGGTTGCGCGTTCGGCGGCCCGCTGCAGCGGATGGCCGAGGTCGGCGCGCCGTTGATGACCGCCGCCGAACAAGAAGCGATCGGCATCCGCGTCTTCGACGTCGTCTCGGCGACCAAGAGCTTCGCCGACGACCATCCGGAGCTGCTCAGAAAGTTCATGGCCGTCACCGACGCCGCCAACAAGCAGTACAACGCGGATCCCGAGCCCTATTACGGGACCATCTCGCAGGCGGCCGGCATGGATCTCGACGCGACCAAGAACATGCTCGGCATGTTCAGCTTCCCGACCGCCGAACAGCAGCTCTCGGACGCCTGGATGGGCGGCACGGTGCAGGCGTTCACAAAGCAAGTCGCGGATTTCTTCGTCGAGCAAGGTCAACTCGATCGATCGCTCGACGACTACGCCTTCGCGATCGACGCCAGCTACTTGAAGTAAGCGGTCGTCGTGGCGCTTGACCAGAATCAGGGGCGGCCGGGCCTGGAGCGGAACCAGACCACGGCCGTCGACGGCGCGACCGACGCGGGCCTCCGCGTCGAGCGCGTCTCGATGCGGTTCGACGTGGGCCGCGCCGTCCATGTTCAAGCGCTGAAGGACGTCTCCTTGACCCTGCGGCCCGGCGAGCTGATGAGCGTGCTCGGGCCGTCGGGCTGCGGCAAGACCACGCTGCTGAACATCATCGGCGGCTTCCTGGCGCCGACCGAAGGCCGCGTGCTGTTGAACGGCCGCCCGGTGACCGGACCGAGCGCCGAGCGGGGCGTGGTGTTTCAGCAAGGCGCTCTGTTCGAATGGATGAGCGTGGCCGAAAATGTCGGCTTCGGGCCGCGGATGCGCGGCGCGCCGTCGGCCGAAACGGCGTCGATCGTGAAGGATCTGCTCGGCGTCGTCGGCCTGTCCGGCTTTGGCGAGAAAAAAGTGTACCAGCTGTCGGGCGGCATGCAGCAGCGCGTGGCGCTCGCGCGCTGTCTGGCGAACGATCCGGACATCATCCTGATGGACGAGCCGCTGGGCGCGCTCGACGCCCTGACGCGCGAGAAGATGCAGGGCCTGGTGCTGAAGCTGTGGCGCGAGACCGGCAAGACGGTGATCCTGATCACCCACTCGGTCGAAGAGGCGCTGTTTCTGGGCGAGCGGTTGCTGGTGCTCGCGCCCCGCCCGGGCCGGGTTCACAAAGAGTATCGTCTGCCCTTCGCCGATTTGGGCGTCGATGGCGACGCGCGCGCCATCAAGATCGACCCGAAATTCATCGAGACCCGCGAGGAGGTGCTCTCGATGATTTGGGAGATGGAAGAGGACATCATGGGCGGGGCGACGGGCTGACATGGCGGACGCGACCGAACCGACCGCCGCCCCGCCGCCCGACGCCCGGCGCGCGCGCGAAGCCGAGCCCAAGCCCGAGACCGAGACCGAGGCCGAGACCGGATCAAGAGCCGCCTCGGCGTGGCTGATCTGGCTCGGGCTCGCCGACAACGCGTTCACGCGGCAAAAGACCGTGCGTTTCGGCGACGCCTCGGCGGTCAATCCGGGGCGGTTCTACGCGATCCTGACCGTGGCGACGCTGATCGGTCTCTGGGTCGCGGCCACGCTCGGCGGCTGGATCGATCCGATTTTCTGGCCGCCGATCGAGGGCGGCCTCTATCCGTGGGACGATCCGAACTACGCCAAGCCCGGCGTGATCGACCGCTTTTGGACGCTGGTCGAGAACGGTTACCGGAACGTCGCGCTGTGGGACCATGTCTGGACCTCGGTCTCGCGGGTGCTCCTCGGCGTTCTCGGCGGCGCGCTGGTCGGGATCCCGATCGGCTTCGCCATGGGGCTCTCGTCGGTCGCGCGCGGGCTGTTTGACCCGATCGTCGAGTTCATGCGCCCGATCCCGCCGCTCGCGCTGATCCCGCTGGTGATCCTCTGGCTCGGCATCGACGAAGTGGCCAAGGTGTCGCTGTTGTTTCTGGCGGCGCTGTTCATCATGATCATCGCCGCGCGCTCCGGCGTCAGCTCGGTCAAGATCTCGAAGGTGCACGCCGCCTACGCCCTCGGGGCGTCGCGCTGGCAGGTCCTGCGCCATGTGATCTTCCCGAACGCGCTGCCCGAGATCTTCACGGGTCTGAGAACGGCGATGGGGGTGTGCTGGGGAACGCTGGTCGCGGCCGAGCTGGTGGCCGCCGACAAGGGGCTCGGCTCGACCATCCTGATCGCCAAGAACTTCCTCCAGACCGACGTGGTGGTGATCGGCATCGTGCTGATCGGCGCGATCGGCTTCGCGATCGAGATCGCGATGCGCCTGCTCGAAGCCTGGCTGATCCCCTGGCGCGGGAAGGGCTGACGCCCGACCGCGCGCCGCATCGCCGCCGAGGAGCCCCCCCGCCATGTCGCAACCGCCCACC
>CAZBIG010000043.1:0-12678 GCA_964491865.1 uncultured Neomegalonema sp.
ATGATCGGCGTCACCATGCTGGTGATGCCCGGGCCGTTCTGCGCGATCGCCATCGACATGCTCCCGGTCACGCGGGTGTAGCCGTCGGCGCTCATGCCGGCGTTGCATTCGTGCGCGCAGTCCCAGAATTTGATGCCCGCGGCGGGAAACAGGTCCGAGATCGGCATCATGGCCGACCCGATGATCCCGAACGCGTGCTCGATGCCATGCATCTGAAGCACTTTCACGAAAGCTTCTTCGGTCGTCATCTTCATCGTCGGATCCTTCCTCGGTGACGGAACGCGCGCGCGGACGGGGATGCGTCGGCGAAATCGCGGCGCGCGCTCTGGGGTCAGGGTAACAAACCGGGTCATCGGGGCGGCAGGAGATAGAGCCAGCCTCCGTTGCTTATGCAGCCAGCTGCCGCAATAAATCCGGCACGGCGCTCGGCGTGTCCGCAACGGCGACGCCGGCGGCTTCGAGCGCCTTTCGTTTCGAGGCGTAGTCTCCCTTGCCGCCCGACACGATGGCGCCGGCGTGGCCCATTTTCTTGCCCGGCGGCGAGGCGCGGCCCGCGATGAAAGCGGCCACCGGTTTCGTCATCGTTCTGGCGTACTCGGCCGCCTCCTCCTCGGCCGACCCGCCGATTTCGCCGCACAACGCGATCGCCGTCGTTTTCGGATCGGCGTCGAGAAACTCGAGCGCCTCGCGGGTCGAGGTGCCGATCATCGGATCGCCGCCAACCCCGTAAAACGCCGACTGACCGAGACCAGCGCGCGTCAGGCTGAGGCAGGTCAGCGTGCCGAGACTGCCCGAGCGCGAGATCACGCCCACCGACCCGGGCTGGAACACGTTGCCGTTGAAGGCCGGCATGATGCCGGCGAAGCTTTCGCCCGGCGTCACCAGGCCGGCGGTGTTCGGCCCGACGATCCGGGTCCCGCTGGCGCGCGCCGCGGCGTGCATCTCCATCACGTCATGGGCGGGGATGTGCTCGGCGAGGCAGATCACCAGCTGCGCGCCGGCCTCGCAGGCGTCGATGGTCGCGGCCTTGGCCGCCATCGGCGGGACGAACATCAACGCGACGTCGAAGGCGCCGGCCGCTTCGGCCGCGTTGGCGTGGACCGGCAGGCCGAGATGCTCGGTTCCGGCCTTTTTCGGGTTCACCCCGCCCACCACCGTCGCGCCGTAGGCGATCATCGCCTCGGTCCAAAAGGTGCCCTGCTTGCCGGTGACGCCTTGCACCAGGATGCGGTGCTGTTTCCTCAGGATCATGCCGCCCGCCCTTTCGCCGCCTCGACCGCCGCGCGCACGGCGTCGTCCATCAGATCGTACGGCGTGACGCCGAGTTCGCGCTTGACCAGCGCGATCGCCTCCTCCTCGCCGGTGCCGTGAATGCTGAAGAACACCGGGATCGGCGGGTTCAGCGCCTTCCACGCCGCCGCCACGCCGCCGGCCATCACGTCCGTCCGCGCGAAGGCGCCGCAGAAATTGACCAGCAGGCTTTTGATGTTCGGGTTTTTCAGCAGGATCCGCAGCGCGGTCTCGGCCTTGGTGTAGGCCTCGCCCCCGACCTCGAGAAAATTCGACGGCCGCCCGCCGTAATGCGTGATGGCGTCCATGGTCGTCATGGTCAGCCCCGCGCCGTTCGCCAGCACGCCGACCGACCCGCCAAGCTCGATGTATTTGAGGCCCGCCGCGGCGGCCTCGGCTTCGAGATCGGTCATCGGCTCGGGCGCGGCTTTTTGCGCCAGCTCAGGCTGGCGCGGCGCGGCGCTGTCGTCGACCGTCAGCTTGCAGTCGAGCGCGACGAGCCGACGATCTTTGGTGACCGCGAGCGGATTGATCTCGAGCAGCTCGGCGTCGAGCGCGCGATAGGCGGCGTAGAGCTTTTCGAACGTCTCGAGCGCCGCGTCCTCGAGGTCGCCGAGTTCGGCGCCCGCCAACGCCGCCCGCGCGGCGTCGCGGTCGAAGCCCCGCGCGATGTCGATCGGCACGCGCCGCATCGCGGTCGGATCCTGTTCGGCCGCCTCCTCGACGTCCATGCCGCCCATCGGCGAGAACAGCAGCATCGGCCCTTTGGCGGCCGGGTCGTTCAGCACCGCCACGTAGAGTTCCCGATCGAACGGCGCCTGCGCCTCGACCAACAGGCGCGTGACCCGATGCCCCTCGATCGTGAGCTCAAGGATCGCCTCGGCGTGGGCCGCGGCTTCGTCCGGCGTCGCGGCGAGCTTGATGCCGCCGGCTTTGCCGCGCTTGCCGGTCGGCGCCTGCGCCTTCACCACGCAGGGCCCGATCACGGCCGCCGCTTCTCGGGCCTCGTCCGGCGTGGCCGCCAAGCGCCCCTCGGGCGTCGCGACGCCGTGCGCGCGGATCAGCGGCTTGGCCGCCCATTCTTCGAAGTTCATTTGCCGTACTTCTCCCAATAGGAGCCGAAAAGAGCCTCTTCGCTCGGCTTGTCTTCGGGAATGGTGCGCACCAGCCGCGTCACGTTGATGAAGCAGCGATAGTTCAGATTGTCGTCGATGGTGTTGCCGGCCCAGGTGCCGCCGCCCATCGACAGCGTGAAGGGCAGCGCGTTGTTGAACGCGCCGCCGTTGCCGAAAGTGTGCGCCTGGTTCACGAGCACCCGCACCACGTCGGTCTCGGCGGCGAGCCGGCGCGCATTGGCGTCGTCGCGCGTATGCACGCCGACCGAATGGCCTTTGCCCGTCACCTCGAGGATCTCGCCCGCGATGCGGATCGCCGCGTCGAAGTCGCGCGCGCGATACACCGTCAGCACCAGCGACAGCTTCTCGTCCGCGAACCCGTTCTTGCCGCCGACCGCGTCTTCTTCGACCATGAAGAACTTCGACGCTTTGGCGGCGTCGGGCAGCCCGAAGATCTCGGCCGCGACGTCCGGATCTTTGGCGATCACATGGCGGTTGAGTTTGCCGCCGACCCACAGCGTCTCGGCGACCTGCGCCTTCTGGGCCGCGTCGCAGCGCCAGCCGCCGGCCCGCTCGAGCGCCGCGATCGCTTGTTCATAGACGTCGTCGAGCACGATCACCGCATTCTCGGACGAGCAGGAGGTGGCGTTGTCGAAAATCTTGGACGCCGTGATCTTCTGGGCCGCGTCGTCGAGATCGGCGCTGCTGTCGATGATCACCGGCACGTTCCCGGCCCCGACCCCGATCGCCACCGTGCCCGACTGCATGGCGCGGCGCACATTGTTCTGACTGCCGGTGACGACGGCGAGGTCCACCTGCTCGATCAGAGCCTGCGTCATCGCTTTGTCGACCGGGCTCGGCAGGATCTGCACCAGATCCTGCGGATGGCCGGCCTTCGCCAGCTCGGCCCGCATCAGCTCGACGCAGCGGGCCGTGGTCGCATAGCCCGCGGGCGACGGCGCGATCACCACCGGGTTGCCGCCTTTCAGCGCCATCATCGCCTTGTTGACCGGCGTCGCGGCCGGATTGGTCGACGGGCAGACCGCGCCGACGACGCCCACCGGCTTGCCGTAGAGCACCAGGCCTTTTTCGGGCTGTTCGTCGATCACGCCGACCGTCTTGGCCCGCATCAGGTCGCGCAACGTCCCGAAGGTTTTGCGTTGGTTCTTGACGACCTTGGACGGGGCGTTGCCGAGGCCGGTGTCCGCGACCGCCAGCTCGGCCAGCATGCGCGCGTTCTCGGGCTTGTAGATCGACCAGGCCAGCGCGGTGACGGCCTCGTCGACCCGCGCCTGGTCGTGGTTCTCATAGGCCGCCATCGCCGCCCGCGCGCGGGCGATCACGTCGGCGACCCGCCGTTCCGGCGACACGGGTTCGGCCTGGGCGGCGGCTGGAGCTGCGAGCGCCATCGGTCCCTCCTTAGTCGATCAAGGCTTTCTGATAGTCTTGGCCGCGGATCTCGCTGACGATGCTGAAGATGATCGCGGACACTCCCAACACGATCAGCACGCCGGCGATCGGCCTTTCGAAAAAGCCGAAGAAATTATAGTCCATGAGCTGCATCGACTTCGAAAACGCCGCTTCGCCCAACTTGCCCAAGATCAGGCCCAAGACGACGCCGGCGGCCGAATAGCCGGTAGTTCTGAGCAGATATCCAACAACGCCGGCGATAAACATCACCCACACGTCGATGAACAGATTGCGCAAGGCGTAAGCGCCCACGATCGCCAAGATCAAAATCCCGGGCGCGAGCCACCGGAACGGCACCCGCAGGATGTGCACCACCGTCTTCGTCTGCACCCAGCCGAGAAACACGATCAGCAGGTTGGCCCAAAACATGGCGGCGAAGGTGATCCACACGAGCTCGCTCGAATTGATGAAGATGAGCGGACCGGGCTCCATGCCGTGGATCTGGAAAATCCCGAGGATCATCGCGGTCAGCGCCCCGCCCGGCAGGCCGAGGGCCAGCAGCGGGATCATCGCCGCGCCGGTCGCCGCGTTGTTGGCGGTCTCGGACGCGACCACGCCCTCAAGTTCGCCCTTGCCGAAATTCTTGCGGTTCTTCGACCAGCGCTGCGCCTGGCTGTAGCCGAGGAACGCCGCCAGGGTGGCGCCGATGCCCGGCAGGATCCCAGCGAAAAAGCCGATCACCACCGACCGCAGCATCGTCCAGCGCACGGCGAAAAACTCCGCCATCGTGGGAAAGTCGATGCCGGCCTTCGGCCGCTCGCGCGTGCCTTTGGCGATGTTGATCGACTGCGCAAGGACTTCCGAAACCGCGAAGAAGCCGAGAATCATCGGGATGAAGTGGATGCCCGCCGACAAATAGTAGGACGAGTACTCAAATCCCAGAATATCGCCCTCGTTGAACCGCCGGACGCCGCCGACCGGATCGGTGCCAATTGTGGCGATCATCAAGCCGATCAGCACCGACAGCCAGCCCTTCCAGAGGGTCTGGGCCCCGATCGACGCGGAAACCGCCAGCCCGAAAAAGATCAGCGCGAAGATCTCGGGCGGGCCGAAAGCGCGCACCGCCCATGCGGCGATCACGCCGGTGGCGAGCATCATCACCACCGCCGAGGCCACCCCGCCGATCGCCGAACAGCTGACCGCGGCCCCGATGGCTTTGCCCGCCTGACCGTTCACGGTCATCGGATAACCGTCGATGCAGGTGGGCGCGTTCTCGGGCGCGCCGGGTATGTTGAACAGGATCGCGGTGATCGCGCCCCCGAAGACGCCCGCGCAATAGATCACGGAGAACAGCATCACCGCATGCTGCGGGGCCATCGTGATCGTGAAGGGCAACAGCACCGCGCCGAGCGTCAGCATGTTCACGCCCGGCACCGCGCCGAACAGCATGCCGCCGAACAGACCTAAGAAGAAGATCGTGACCGCGGTCGGATCGCCGAACAGGTCGAGCGTGCCTTGAATAAACAGCTCCATCTCCGCCCCCTTTACACGCCGTAGCGCGCGATCTCGATGATCGCGACGTTGATGTCGTAGAAGGGCGAGGCCGAGCCGACCGGCAGCGCCACGTAGAACAGCCGGGTGAAAATCAGCAGCACCAGGCCGTAGACCACGCCCGTCACCGCCAGGACGGTGATCGGCGCGCGCACCTCGAGCAACAACAGCAAGCCGACGATGAACAGCGGGGTCGAGACGTAGAAGCCGAGGGTCGGCGTCACGAACAGATAGATGAACGGGAAAGCGAACAGCAGCGCCTGATAGCCGTAGGCGCCGAGCGAGGTCTGAGCCGCGGCCGCGCGCTCGGCGACCTCGCCGCGGCGGATCGCGGCGAGCCGCGTCAAAAGCTGCCCTGTCGCGCCCAGCACGGCGGCGAGCGCCAGAGCCCGCGGCCACCCGGTCGCGCCGAAAGCGTAATTCGGGATCTCCTCGTCGAAATAGCCGGTCTGGGCGTAATAGATCGCCGCAAGCGCCACCCAAAAGGCCCATTCGAGCACGGGTCTCGCGTAAGGCCCGACCAGGGCGCCGCCGAGGCTTTCGCCGCGCGCAGTAGACATGACGACACACTCCTGTGGATAAGTCGCCACAGAGACCGGGACCATCCCGATATCGCTGGGAGAGAGGGTCGGCGCGCCGCTGCGGACCGCGCGGCGCGCCGGGGACGGGTCAGGAACGTGTCGGCGTCAGCCGCCGATGCCGAGCCGCTTATACATGTCGCGGTACGTCGCGGTCGCCTTCTCGATCAGCGCGATCGACCCTTCGGTGTCGCGGTAGCTGTCGATGAGGTCCATGAACTTCGACTTGTTGAACTTCTGGAACCCGGCGTTTTTGAAGCCCGCCTGACACGCGGCCTCTAGATACGCGACGCGCTCGGCCGGCACGCCCGCCTTGACGAAGAAGCCGCGGAAGCGGGTGAGAGACTCGAAATCAGCCCCGACCTCGCGGTGCGTCGGCACGTCGGAGAACGCGCCCGGACGCTCGTCGAGGAAGGTCAGCACCGGCTTCATCTGGCCGCTGTCGAGGAAGCTGCGCACGTCGCCCGGCTGCTCGAACAGGATGTCGACCTGAGCGCCGATCAGCGCGCCGTAGCGCTCGGCCGGCTTGTCGAAGGCGATCTGCTTGATGTCGAGCCCGAGCGCGTCGGTCAGCTGCCGGGTCACGATCAGCTCCATCGAGCCGACCTTGCCGAGGTTGGCCATGGTGACCTGGCCCGGGTTCGCCTGGATGTAGGCGGACAGGCTTTCCCAGTCGGTGAAGCGGTCTTCGTCGGCCCGGATGTAGATCTGGCTGAAGGTGATCTGCGCCATGCAGAGCGGGATCCAGTCCTCGGCCGGGTTCTCGTTGATGTCGCCCTTCGCATAGGCCGAAACGGCGTTGTCGATGTGCTCCATCACGGTGAAGCCGTCGGCGGGAGCCAACATGAAGTCGGGGATGGCCGCCGTGCCGCCGCCGCCGGGCTTGTTGACCACCTGGAAGGAGAGGCCGGCCTCTTCCTCCATCGCCTTGGCCATCGCCCGCGCCAGCTGGTCGGAGCCGCCGCCGGCGCCGTAGGGCACGATCATCGTCAGGGGGCGGTTGCCGAAGCCCGCGGGTTTCTCCGGCAAGCCCTGAGCCGATGCGAGGCCCGAAAAGGCCATCGCGGCCACGCCGCCGAGAAGGGCCCCGAAGGCGGCCCCGAACCGATTGACTTTCATGTTTCCTCCCATGCGCTCCGCACCCTCTTGCCCGGGGCGCGTTTCAAGCTGCGACAAAAACGCTAGCAGATGTCCGCCGTTCGTAAAGCGGATTATGTTGGGTTTAACTTCAGCTTTTCTGATTCTAAGGATCCTCCATGTCGCTGAGGCAGTATCAGGCGCTGGCCGCCGTCGGCGACCACCGCTCCTTCGCGCGGGCCGGAGAGGCGCTGAACCTCTCGCAGTCCGCGATCTCGATGCAGATCTCCGCGCTCGAGGCCCGGCTGGGAACGACCTTGTTCGATCGCGCCAAGCGGCCGCCGCGCCTGACCCGAGCGGGCGAGATCGCCCTGCGTCACGCCCGGCTGATCGTCGAGCAAGAGAACGAAATGCGCGACGCGCTGGGGGCCACGCGCGGCGTGCGCGACGCTTTTCGCCTCGGCGTGATCCCGACCGCGCTCACCTCGCTGATGCCGGACGCGCTGATGCGGCTGCGCGCGCGCCATCCCGAGCTGGTGGTCTCGGTGGTGTCCGAGCTGTCCGGCCCGCTGGTGGACATGGCGGACGCCGGCGAAGTCGACGCCGCGCTCACCCACCGCCCCGCCGCCGAGCGCCAGGGCCTCGAATGGCGCGAGATCGCCCGTCAGCGCCTGGTCGCGGTGGCCCCGCCCGACGCCAAGGAGAGCGACGTCGCCGCGCTGTTCGCCAACCGGCCGTACATCCGGTTCAATCGACGGGCCTGGGTCGCGCCGATGATCGAAGAGCGGCTGCGGGCGCTCGCGCTCAGCCCGCCGATCCTGGCGGAGATCCAGTCGATCGACGCGATCCATCTGATGGTCGGGCTCGGCTTCGGGGCCTCGGTTCTGCCCGATGTCGGGCCGCGGCCGTTCGAGCCGGCGCCGCTCAAGATCCTGCCCTTGGGCGACGGGCCCGGCTTCGCGCCGCTGCACCGCTCGATCGGCCTGGTGTCGCGGCGCGAGGGGCGCGCGAAACGGATGGGCCGACTGGTCGGCGACGCGTTTGAAGACGCCGCGAAGAACGTCAGCGCCTGAGCGCGCGCGAGGGGGCGGCCTCCGGCCCGCCATCGATCACTCGGCCCGCACGCGGATCTCGCCGTCGCGCTCCTCGACGGGGAAAAACCGCAGCCGCATACGGGTTCCCGGCGGCGGCGGCGCGACCGGGTCGCCGGAGGCCAGGTCGAACTCGAAGCCGTGCCAGGGACAGCGCAGGATCTCGCCCGCCCGAGAACAGCGCATCTCGCCCGGCCGATCGCTCTCGATCAGCGCGGTCGCCTGGCCGAACGAAAGGTCCGCGCCGTGATGCGGGCACCGCGCGGCGACCGCGCGCACCGAGCCGTCGCGCAGCCGGGTGAGCACCAGCTTGGCGCGCCCGAGCATCACCGCGGTGAGGGCGCCGCGCGCCACGTCCTCGGAACGGCAGACCGCTTCGCGCGGAGGGGCGGCGGTGTCGCGGGTCATCTCGCCTCTCCCTATTCCGCGGCGACGGCGCCGGCGCCGGGCAGGTCGAAGCCGTAGAGATCGGCGGCGTTGCGCCACAAAATCTTTTCGCGCGTGCTCTCGGGCAGCGCCTTCGGCGCCGCGGCGGCGGGGGCGTCGAAGTCGAAATGCGGATAGTCGGTCGCGAACACCAACAGATCGTCCGTCCCGATCAGATCAATGACCTTTTGCAGCTGGTCGGGCGTCACGTCCTCGGTCGGCTGCGTCGCCAGGCGCAGGCGCTCGCGGGCGTGCTGGCTCGGGAGCTTCTTGATCCACGGCACCTCGACGCGACCCTGACGATACTCGCGGTCCATGCGCCACAGGACGTGCGGCAGCCAGCTGAAGCCGCCTTCCAGCATGATGAAGCGCAGATTGGGAAAGGCGTCGAACACGCCGTTCAGGATCAGGCTGATCACCTGCCCCATGATGGCCAGGGGGATCAGCGTATGCCGCTCGATGTAATGCAGGCCCATGCCGTAGGGCCCCTGCGCCAACACCGTGTGGTGGAAGGCGACCACCAGCCGGTTGCGCTCGGCGGCCTCGAAGATCGGCCGATAATAGGGGTGGCCGTAGGCGATGTCGTCGACCACCGGCAGCATCACCTGGACCATCTGCGGATGCGCCGCCATCCGGTCGATCTCGCGGGCGGCGGCCTGGGGGTCGCGCGCGTTCACTTGGATGCTGCCGACAAAGCGCGGATCAAAGGACAACCACTTCTCGGCGACCAAATCATTGTAGGCCGCCGCCAGCGCCGACGACAAATCATACTGCATCTTCAGCATGGTCGGATAAAAATAGCCGGTCAGCACCGCTTTCGTGACGTCTAATTCGTCGAGCAGCTGGCGCTTGATCGTCTCGGGGTCCGAGACCGAGGCCGACCCGTCCGGATTGGCGACGTCCGCCCGGTTGCCGTTGCCTGGAGAGGTGTAGGCGAAAGGCTGGCTGAACCCCCGCCAGGCGCCTTGAGCGATCCAGCCGCGATAGGGTTCGGGCAGGTACGGCGCGAGGTCCTTCACGCCGGAAAAGCTTTCATGAACATCGGTGTCGATCAGCGGCATCGATCCTCTCCGGCATCGTCTCGGCGGCGGCGGTCGGGCCTGTCGGGCCTGTCGGGCCATCCCCGCTCCTGGGGCGAGTGAAACCCGAGGCTTGACCTGGATCAATAAAAAACGGAATTTTTCATTCCAACTTTTTTCTGCAGAGAGGGCGTCATGCGCGCGATGGGGGTGAGCCGTTTCGGCGGTCCGGACGCGATCGAACCGCTTGAGGCGACGCCGCCGCTTCCCGGGCCGGGCGAAGCGCTGGTGCGTCTGACCCGGTCAGGCGTGAATTTCATCGACGTCTACATGCGATCGGGCGTGTACAAGCGCTCGGACACCTACAAGACGCCGCTGCCGATGATCCTGGGGATGGAGGGCGCGGGCGAGATCGCCGCGCGCGGGCCCGACGCCCAAAGCGCGGGCGCGCCGCCCTTAGCCATAGGCGATCGGGTGGCGTTTTCGCTCACCCGCGGAACCTACGCGGACTATGTCGTGGCGCCGACCTGGAAGCTGGCCCCGATCACCGACGGCGTCTCGGACGAGGTCGCGGCGGCGCTGATGCTGCAGGGCTGCACGGCGCACTATCTGACGCACGCCGCGGGCGAATTGCGGCCCGGCGACGCGTGCCTGGTCCACGCTGCGGCCGGCGGGGTCGGTCAGCTGCTGACCCAGCTCGCCGTGGCCGCCGGCGCCGAAGTGTTCGCCACCGTCGGCTCGGAGGACAAGGCCGCGATCGCGCGGGCGCGCGGCGCCCGTCATGTGATCTTGTACCGCGACGAGGATTTCCGAGAGAGGATCATGGCCGAAACCGGCGGACGCGGAGTCGACGTCGTGTTCGACAGCGTCGGCCGCGAGACCATCGCGCGCAGCATCCGCTCTCTGCGGCGCCGGGGCAAATGCGTGCTGTTCGGCGCCAGTTCGGGCGTGGTCGAGGCGATCGAGCCGTTAGAGCTGGCCGAAGCGGGCTCGGTCTGGTTCACCCGGCCCCATCTCGCCGACTATATGGCCAGCGCCGAGGAGATCCGGGCCCGCGCCGGAGCGCTGTTCGCCGACGTCGCCGCCGGCCGTCTCGAGGTGGCGATCGACCGGGTCTTGCCGCTCGAGGACGCGGCCGAGGCGCACCGGCTGCTCGAAACGCGCGCGACCCGCGGGAAGCTGCTGTTGGCGATCGCATGAGCCGCCGTCCGCCCCGCCGCGCCGGCCTACAGCTTTTCCGCCTCGAGCGTTCGGCCGATGCGGTCCGCCGCCGCGCGCCGCGCCCCCGCCCCCCCGGCGCGCGCCGCCGCCGCGCCCCGGGCCAGCGGCGCGTGGATCGACAAGCCGGCGACGAACGCGCCGCCCGGCCCGAACACGGGCGCCGCCACGCCGCCCACCCCCGGCGTCGCCTCTTCGCGATTGACCGACAACCCGGTCCGCCGAATTCCGGGCAGCTCGGCTTCGAGGGCGGCGCGGTCGAGGGTGCGCGCGGTCAGCTTCGGCAGGGGGCCGGCCAACAAAAGGTCGCGTTTTTCGGCGGGCGCGTAGGCCAAAATCAGCTTGCCCACCGCGGTCGCGTGCAGCGGCACGCGCGATCCGGCGCGCAGGTGCAGCCGCAGCGCGTGGGCGCATTCGACCCGCTCAAGATAAAGCACCGAGCGACCGTCGAGCACGCCGAGATTGCAGGTTTCGCCCACCGTCTCGACAAGCCCCGCCATCACGTCGCGCGCGCCGCCGAGCCGAACGGCGACGCCCGCCGCGCCGAGGGACAGCGCCATCAACGCGTCGCCCACCGCATAGCCTTTGCCGTCGAGCTCGCGCTTCACGGCGCCGATCTCCTCGAGCTGAGCGAGCATGCGATGCGCCGAAGGCTTCGGCAGGCCGGCGCGCTCGGCCAGCGCGTGCAGGCTCGCCGATCCGCCCTCGGCCAGCAGCGCTTCGAGCAGGCTGAACCCTTTGGCGATCGCCGAGGTGGGCCGGCCGTCGGCGCCGGCGTCGCCCGCCAGGACGTCGGGGCCGGTGGGCGAAACTCGAGAGGGGTCGGTCACTGCCGCGTCTCCGCGCTCGCTGTCGTTCATCCGCTCCGCCGCGCGCGCGCATGATGGTTCGCGCCGCGCTGATCTGCATGCTCGCGACCCAGGCCCTGGTGGTGGCCGCGTCGCTGGCCGCGCCGGTGCTGGGGCCGCGCCTCACCGAGACGCTGGGCCTGCCGCCCGAGGCCATCGGCTACTACGCTTCGCTGGTCTTCGCATCCGCTTTGGTCGCGGCGCAATTCGCGGCGCGCCTGGTGGCCGCGCTCGGGCCGCTGCGGGCGAGCCAAGCGACGCTGCTGGTCGCCGCCCTCGGCCTCGCGCTCGCCGCGGTCGGGGGCGTTGCGGGCCTGGCGCTCAGCGCCGTCTTGATCGGGGCGGCCTATGCGCCGGGCAATCCGGCCAGCTCGCATCTGCTGGCGCGCGTGACGCCGCCCGAACGGCGCGCCTTCGTGTTCTCGCTAAAGCAGACGGCGATCCCGATCGGCGGCATGATCGCCGGGGTCGGCGTCGCCTGGACGGCCGTCGGCTTCGGCGCGCTGGGCTTCGGGTCGCGCGACTGGCCCGCGGCCCTGGGCGTGCTGGCGGGGCTCTGTCTCGCCGGCGCGGCGGCCGCGCAGCCGATGCGAGCCGTATTCGACGCCGACCGCGGCCGCCCGATCGGCGCGGCCCGGCGCGCGCCCTTGCGGCTGGTCGCGGCCGAGCCGGCCCTGACCCGGCTGGCGGCCGTCAGTTTTTGCCTCGCCAGCGTGCAGTTCAGCGCGCCGCCCCTCGTGATCGCGTTCCTGTCCGAGACCGCCGGCGCCTCGCTGGCCGGGGCCGGCGGCACGCTCTCCGCGGCGATGGCGCTCAGCGTGCTGCTGCGCTTGCTGTTCGGCGCCGTCGCGGATCGGATCGGCGGGGCGCGGGTGCTGCTCGGGGTCGCGGCGGCGGTCGCGGCGGCGGCGGCGGGCGGCGCGGCGGCGGCCTCGGGCGCGTTCGGCGCGCCCGGTTTCCCGGCCGCGGCCGCGATCGGAGCGCAGCTGGGCGCGGGCGCGATCAGCAGGAACGGCGTGTTCTTGTACGAGGTGGCCCGCGCCGCGCCGCCCGAC
>CAZBIG010000044.1:0-12656 GCA_964491865.1 uncultured Neomegalonema sp.
CCATATTGCACCTGTTCGAGCGCGACTGCTCGCTGCAGCGCCGCCATCAGAAGGTGATCGAGGAGGCGCCCGCGCCCCGGATGCCGCCGGAGGTGCGCGCCGCCATGGGCGCGGCGGCGATCGAGGCGGCGCGGGCGATCGGCTATCGCGGCGCGGGCACCGTCGAGTTCATCGCCGCCGGCTCGGGACCTCTGCGGCGCGACGGGTTCTGGTTCATGGAGATGAACACCCGCTTGCAGGTCGAGCATCCGGTGACCGAGGCGATCACGGGGCTGGATCTGGTGGCGCTGCAGGTGCGGGTGGCGGCGGGCGAGCCGCTGCCGATCGCGCAGGAGGACCTGTCGATCGACGGCCACGCGGTCGAGGCGCGTCTTTACGCCGAGGACCCGGCGAAGGGGTTCTTGCCGGCGACCGGGCGGCTTGTCGCCTTTCAGACGCCCAACGCCGCCGCCTTCGCGCCCGGCCCGGTGCGGATCGACGCCGGCGTGCGCGCGGGCGACGCGATCACCCCCTACTATGATCCGATGATCGCGAAGGTGATCGCCCATGGCCGCGACCGGGCCGAGGCGCTCGCGCGTCTCGCGGCCGCGCTCGACGGGGTGCTGATCGCCGGTTGCGTCACCAACCGAGATTTTTTGCGGGCCCTGGCGCGCCATGACGGTTTTCGGTCGGGGGCGGTCGACACCGGGCTGATCGCGCGGGATCTCGAGAGCCTGGCCGCGCCGGCCGAGGCGGACGAGACCGCGACCGCGCTGGCGGCGCTGGCCTCGCTCGACTTGCTGGGGGCGGGGCGGCCTCGGCATAGCGCGATCGATCCGGACCCTTGGGCGCGGCTGACCGGGTTTCGCCTGTGGGAGCCCGCCTGTCAGACGGCGTTGCTGACGTCGGCGGGCGATCCGCTCGAGCGCCAAGTCGCCATCGAGGGCGCCGGTCGCTTCACGGTTTCGGGCGGGGCGCGTCCGGTCTCGATCACCCTCGCCGAGCCGCCCGAGGCCCGTTCGCTCGAGCGCAATCCGCTCGACGCCGATCCGCTTGACGCCGATCCGCTCGACGCTGTCCAGGACGGGGCCGTTCGCGCGGCGCGCTTCGAGGTCGATGGGCGCATGCGGTCCGCGCGACTGGTCGTCGGGCGCGAGATCATCGTCGAGGTGGCGGGCGCGGCGTGGATCTTCGGCCGTCCGGATCCGCTGGCGGCGCGATCCGACGGCGACGCCGCCCAGGACCTGATCGCCGCCCCGATGCCGGGGCTGGTCCGGGCGGTCCGGGTCGCGGTCGGCGACCGCGTCGCGCGCGGCGCGCCGCTGGCCGTGCTCGAGGCGATGAAGATGGAGCATGTGCTGACCGCGCCGCGCGACGGGCTGGTCGCGGAGGTGATGGTCGCCGAAGGCGCCCAGGTCGCCGACGGCGCCGAGCTGATCCGCCTGGCGCCGGAAACGCCGTCATAACGCCTCCAAAGATCAGGCCCCCGAACATGACGCCCTCGAAGCTCGACCGTTATCAAGCCCACTGCGACGCCTTCGCCTGGGACATCCCGGCCCGCTATAATCTGGGCGTCGACCTTTGCGACAAATGGGCCGACCGCGAGCCCGACCGACTGGCGTTGGTTTTCGTCGACGCCGAGGGCGCGGCGCGCGAAACGACCTTCGGCGCGTTGCGGGCTTTGTCGAACCGGATCGCCAACGCGCTGACGGCGGCGGGGCTCCGTCCCGGCGACCGGGTCGCGATCCTCGCGTCGCAGGCGCTCGAGACCGCGGCGGCGCATCTGGCGATTTGGAAGGCGGGGGCGATCTCGATCCCGCTGTTCACGTTGTTCGGTCCCGAGGCGCTCGCCTATCGACTGGCCGATTCAGGCGCGAAGATGGCCCTGAGCGACGCGGCGGGGCTGGTCAAGCTGGCCGAAATCGCCGATCCGCCGCCCACGCTCGATCAGGTGTTCGCGATCGACGGGCCCGCGCCGCAGGGCGGCGCGCGCGATTTGGCGGCCGAGATCCGAGATCAGTCCGAGCGCTTCGAGCCGGTGGACACGGCGGCCGACGATCCGGCGCTGATCATCTACACCTCGGGCACCACCGGCCAGCCGAAGGGCGCGCTGCACGCGCACCGGGTCCTGCTCGGCCATCTGCCGGGCGTCGAGGCCAGCCACGACCTGTTCCCGCAACCCGGCGACAGGATTTGGACGCCGGCGGATTGGGCTTGGATCGGCGGGCTGCTCGACGTGCTGGCCCCGGCGCTGCACCACGGCGTTCCGGTGGTGGCCCGGCGCTTCGAAAAGTTCACCGCCGAGGCGGCGTTCGACCTGATGCAGGATCACGGCGTCCGCAACGCGTTTCTGCCGCCGACCGCGCTGAAGCTGATGCGCGCGGTTCCCGACGCCGAGACCCGGTGGCGGCTCGATCTCCGCAGCGTCGCGAGCGGCGGCGAGACCTTGGGGCCCGCCTTGCTCGACTGGGGCCGAAAGACCTTCGGGGTGACGATCAACGAGTTCTACGGCCAAACCGAGTGCAACATGATCGTGTCCTCATGCGCCGCGCTGTCCCCGGCGCGGCCCGGGGTGATGGGGCGCCCCGCGCCGGGCCATGAGGTGACGGTGCTGGGCGAGGACGGCGCCCCCGCGCCGGTCGGCCGGATCGGCCGCATCGCCGCGAAAGCCCCGGATCCGGTGATGTTTCTCGGCTATTGGAACAACCCCGAGGCGACGGCGCGCAAGTTCCTCGGCGACTGGCTGGTGACCGGCGATTTGGGCGTTCGCGACGCGGACGGCTGGATCCGGTTCGTCGGCCGCGACGACGACGTGATCACCTCTTCGGGCTATCGGATCGGTCCGGGCGAGATCGAGGACTGTCTGCTCGGCCATCCGTCGGTGCGTCTGGCGGGGGTGGTCGGCAAGCCGGATCCGGATCGCACCGAGATCGTGGTCGCCTTCGTCGTGCTCGAGCCTGGGGCCGAGCCGGGCCCGGCGCTGGCGCGGGAGATCCAGGACTGGGTGAAGACGCGGCTCGCCGCGCACGAGTATCCCCGAGAGGTCCGGTTCCTCGACGCGCTGCCCATGACCGCCACCGGCAAGGTCGTGCGTCGGGCGCTCCGTGAACGGGCGCTGGCCGAGCCGGTCGCGTGACCGCGGCCTCCGCCGGACGCGCGCGCCGACATTGACTTTTCTCGCCCGCCGCGATCTCCGGTCCGGCGACGCCCTGCGCCCGACGGCGCGCGACGATTTTTACAGAGGCTCGTCGATGGACTTAGGCGTTTTGCATTTCAGCTACCGAAACTTCACGCATTTTCAGCGCGAATTTGAGGAAAAGGGCGTCTTTTCAATCAATCTAGGCGACTATATGCAAACGCTCGCGGTCCGCGACGCCTATCGCGCGGCGGGCGTGGATCCGGCCCGGGTGACGGCGGTCGATCGGGACGGACTGGCGAGCTATGACGGCCCGCCTGTGATCCTGCCGCTCAACGGCTGCATTTTCGGTCCGAGTTTCCCGATTGCCGAACAGATCACGCCGATTTTCATCGGGTTCCAGGCCAAAGAGCCGGCGATCCGGAAGAACGCGTCCTATCTGAAGCGCTTCCAGCCCGTCGGCTGCCGCGACGTCGCCACCGCCGAGCGGTGCCGCGCCCACGGGATCGAGGCCTATGTGACCGGCTGCCTGACGCTCGCCTTCGAGCCGCGGAGCGCTGAGGAGGCGGCGGCGGCCGCGACGGCCGGCGCGGTGTTCATCGTCTATGGGGCAGGGGCGGGCGCTTTTCCGACCGAGATTTTGGGCGAGATGCCGGCCGACCTGGTGCGCGACGCCGAGTTCGTGTCGCAGCGTCGCGACATGACGCGATTCCCTTTGTCGGCCGAGGATTGCGCCGGTCTCGAAGCGATCGCCGCCGCGCTTTATCGGCGCTATCGGACCGAGGCGGCGCGGGTGGTGACGCCCCTGCATCACGCCGCGACGCCCTGCATGGCGGCGGGGATCCCGGTCGTTCTGGCGCGCCGCGCCGCGGACGATCGGTTCAGCTATCTCGAAAGCCTGATCCCGACCCGGATCGCGCCCGATTTCGACGGGATCGACTGGCGGGCCCCGGCGGTCGACCTGTCCGAGCCGCGGGCCCGGCTTCGGGCGCTGTTCGCCGAACAACTCGCCCGGGCGCTCGACGCGGCCGGCGCGCGCTGACCCGTCTCAGGCCGCGCCGACATCCGCCTCGACGGCGGGCCCGGCGGGCGTCGCCGCGTCCCCGTCCGTCCCGAGGATCTCGACCGCGGGTTTTCCGTAGCGATAACCTTGGAGGTAATCGCAGCCGCAGTCGCGCAACGCCGCCTCTTGCGCCGCGGTCTCGACCCCCTCGGCCAAGACGCTGAGGCCAAGCGCGTGGCCCATATGCGCGATGGCCTCGACCAGCCGAGCGTCGCGCTCCGAGGTCGCGACCTTCTGCGAAAAGCTCCGATCAATCTTGATTTTATCGAGCGGCAGCTCGAGCAGATAGGACAGGTTCGAATAGCCCGTGCCGAAGTCGTCGACGCTGATCGAGACCCCGAGGGCCCGCAGGCGCCCGAGCGCCCGGACGGCGGCCTCGGGGTCGGCGACGAGATTAGACTCGGTGATTTCGATCTCGAGCGCCCCCGGCCGCAGTTCATGCTGCGCGATCAACGTTTCGAGATGCGAGGCGAACCACGGGTCGTACAGATCGCTGGCCGCGACGTTCACCGCGACAAAGGCGTTCGCCACGCGCTGGGACAGGCGCGCCGCCCCGGCCGCCGCTTCGCTCAGCGCCCAACGGGTGAAATCCGCCATCAGTCCGCCGTCCTCGACCGCGGGCATGAATTGCTGGGGCGAGACCAGCCCGTGTTTCGGGTGCCGCCAGCGCGCCAGCGCTTCGAACCCGACGGCCCGGCCGCAGCGCGCGCCGACGATCGGCTGATAGAACAGGCTGAGCTGCTCCTGCTCGAGCGCGAAGCGGACGGTTTGCTCGAGCTCGATGCGCTCCATCGCGTCGGCGTAAGCGATCACCGCGCGCAGTTGCTCGGGCGAGGCGGCCGAGCCCGTGACCGACCGCGGCGCGCCGCCCAGGCTCTCGACGGTTTCGCGGAAACGGGCGAGGATCACGTTCAGAACCATTTCCATGACCGGATCGAGGCTCGCGATCCGCGCCTGGATCTGGGTTTTCGAGACCAGCAGCAGCTGGCAGTCCTCGACGGCCACCACCGAGGCCGAGCGGGGCTTGCTGTCGACGATGGCCATTTCGCCGAAGATTTCGCCCGGGCCGCGACGGGCGAGCGTGACCGGCGCGCCGTCGCGGGTCACGACGATCTCGACCGCGCCGTATTCGATGATAAAGGCGCAGGTCGCCTCTTCGCCGGCGCGAATGATGGTCTCGCCCGCCTGAAAGCGCTCTCGAAGCACCGAATTCGCCATTGTATTCAGGTCCTCTCAGGCCGCGCCCAGACGTTTCGAATTTTAATCCGCTTTTCTGAACATCTCGCCAATTCGACGGATCATCGTTCGCCGAACGCCTCCTCTCGCAGCTTGAGCGCTGGTTCGATCAGGTATCGCAGGAAGCTTCGGTCGCCGAGCCGGATGTCGACTTGCGCCGTCATGCCGGCGGACAACGGATATCGATCGGCCCCGACGGCCAAATGATCGCGATCGGTCTCGATGACGATGGGAAAATAATAGGCGCCGCTCTCGTCGCGGTTGGCGTCGGCGGCGAGGCGCGAGACCCGCCCGTCGAGCGCGCCGTAGGTGAGAAAGTCATAGGTAGCGAGCTTCACCCGGGCCGCTTGGCCGAGGCGGACATGGCCGATGTCGTCCGGCGACAGGCGCGCCTCGATCACCAGCCGTTCGCGGCTCGGCACGATTTCGAGGATCGGCTCTCCGGGGCGCAGCACGCCGCCCAGCGTGTTGGCCCGGAGGCTTTTGACCACCCCGTCGATCGGGCTCACGACGACCGTGCGCCGCTGCTGGCTGTCGGCGCGCGACAGCTCTTCGCGCCGACGCGCGATCTCGACCTCGACCGCGCGCAGCCGGTCGTTCGCCGCGTTGCGGAACCGGTTGCGCTCGAACAGCTCGCGCTCGCGCGCTTCGGCGAGGGCGGCCTGGGCCAAGGGCAGCGCGACTTCGAGATCGGCGATCTCGCCCTTCAACTCCTGGTACTGCCGCTCGAGGGCCAGCGCCTCGGTGCGCCGCATCAGTTTGCGGCCGCTCAGCGTCTGGGCGATCTCGCGCTGCTCGGACAGCGGGCCGAAGCGCGCCTTGGCCGCGCGCAGCCGCGCGCCGATCGACTGGACCGCCAGCTCTTTCTGCGTGCGCTGGTCGCGAAGCACCGCGAGGCTGCTTTCATGTTCGCGCCGGCGGCTTTGAAAGGTCGCGCGCTCGGCTTCGGCGAGGTCCGGCTGGCGTCCCGTCGCGTCTCCGGGGGGCGCGAAGTCGATCTGCAGCGCTTCGGCCAGCAGCCGCGCGCGCTCGAGCCTCAGCGAATCGAGCCCGATCCGGATTTCGTCGGCGTTCAGCGCCTCGGCCCCGAGATCGAGCCGCACCAGGGGCTGTCCGGCGCTCACGGCGGCGCCTTCGCGGACCAGGATCTCCGAGACGATGCCGCCTTCGAGATGCTGCACCACGCGGACTTGTCCCTGCGGCGCCACCACGCCCGGCGCGGTCGCGACCCGGTCGACCCGGGCCACCGCCGCCCAAAGCAAGGCGCCGCCGAGCAGGGCCATCACGATCGCCGACAGGGGCCGCCAACTGGGCAGCGGATGCTTTTCAAGCAAAAGGTCGAGATCCCTCATCGCGCGCCCTCCGCCGACAGGGGCGGGCGCTGGGGCCGCGCCCGCGAGGCCGCCGGCGTCGCGTCGCGCCGCGCGATCATTTCAGCCGCCGGGCCCGCCATCGCGATCCGCCCGCCCGAGAGCGCCATCACCAGGTCGCAGGCGCCGAGCAGCGTTTCGGAATGGCTGACCAGCACCAGGCTGCGGCCGCTCTTCAGCGCGGCCAGGCGCTCGGCCAGCGCCAGCTCGGCCTGGCGGTCGAGATTGGCGCTCGGCTCGTCGAGCACCAGCACCGCGGGGTCTGCGGCGAGGGCCCGGGCGAGGGCGATGCGCTGCCGGTGCCCAGGGGGCAGACGCCCGCCGCCTTCGCCCACCGGCGCGCCGAAACCGTCCGGCAACGCGGATATGAACGCCTCCGCCCCGGCCAGACGGGCGGCCGACAGGATCTCGGCGTCCGCTACGCCCTCGCGCCCGCCGACGATGTTGTCGCGCACGCTGCCCGCGAACAGGAACGGCTCCTGGGGCAGATAGCCGAACCAGCGGGACAGCTCTCGGTCGCCGAATTGGGCGAGGTCCGCGCCGTCGAGCGTCACGCGGCCGCGGTCGGGCCCGTAGCGGCCCATGAGCAGCTTCAGGAGGGTGGACTTGCCGGCCCCGTTTTCGCCGATCAGGCCGATCGCGGTTCCGGCCGGGAACCGCGCGGTCACGCCGTCGATCACCGGGGGGGCGTCGGGGGCGTAGGCGAAGCTCAGCCCCTCGGCGGCGAGGTCGCCCTTCGGCCGGGGGCGCTCGACCGCCGCCGCCGGACGGCTGAGCGGCGCGGCCAACAGGGCGTCGATGCGCGCCGCGGCCTCGCGCGCGCGACCAGCCCCGCCACAGGCCGATCAGCTGGGTCAGGGGCTGCAAAATCCGCACGGCCAGCATGTTGGCCGCGATCAGCCCGCCGATCGTCATGTCCTGATGCACGATCGCCGCCGCGCCGACGGTCGTCATCAGCACCGTCGCCAAGGTGGTCAGGCTCGCGCCGGCCTGGCTGAAAGCGTCGACCAGAGCGCCGCGCTCGACCGAGCGCCGGATCGCCGTGGCTTGCGCCTGCTCCCAACGCCCGCGCAGCGCCGCGCCGAGGCCGAGCGTTTTGATCGTCGCCCGCCCGCTCACCAGCTCTTCGGCCAACGCGTGGCGGTCGAGCGCGGCCTTCTGCTCGTCGCGCGAAGCCCCGCCGACCGTCGCCGCCGACGCCGCCGCCACCGCGACGAAAACCGGGATCAGCAAGGTCAGCAGCAGCGCCACCGGCGGCGCGGCCAGCCAGACGCCCGCCAAGAACACCAAGGCGAAGGGCAGGTCGACGGCCAGCAACACGGTCGGCCCGGCGACCGCGTCTCGGACCGTCTCGACGTCGCGCAGCGTGGTGCGCCAGTCGGCCCCGCTCCGCCGCTCGATCGCGCGCAGCGGCAGGCCGGTCAGCCGATCGAAGGCGGCCCGCGACAGCGCCACGTCGACCCGGAGCGCGGCCGCCTGCACCGCGCGCCCGCGCGCGCGCCGCAGAACGAAGTCGAACAGGATCAACGCGACGACGCCGATGGCGAGCGCCTTCAGCGTCTCGAGGCCGGCATGGGGGATCACCCGATCGTAAACCTGCAGCACGAACAGCGGGGCCGCCAGCGTCAGCAGATTGACGAACAGCGACATCGCCGAGAGCCGCCAGAGCAGCGGCTTGAACGCGTCGCGCACGACGGCGCCGACCGCTTGAAGCGGCGCGCGGCCGTCGGCCGGCGCGGTGGAGACGGCGTCGCGGGTCATTTGTCGCTCATCCGGATCGCGGCGCCGAGTTCGCCGGCGCGCAAACGCCGGGCGTGAAGCGCGAACAAGGGGTCGTCGGGGCGGTCGGCGGCCAGCGCCGCGAAGCTCGAGGCGATCTCGCGGCCGTCGCGCCGCGCGCGCTCGGGCTCGACCGCGTCCGCCGCGCGCAGACGCGCCATCAGCGCGCAATAGGTCTCGAGGGTCGGATCCGCCGCCGCTTCGGGCCGGACCGGCTCGAACGCCTCGACGCCCTCGGCCTTGCCCTTCAGATAGAGCGTGCCGATCGGACGGAAGGCAAGGTCGGGGCAGAGCGCGACGGTGCGGCCCGACACGCAGATCGTCGTGCCCAGATGCTTGTTCACGCTCTCGAGCCGGGCGGCGGTGTTGATGGCGTCGCCATGGGCCGTGTAGTCGAACCGGTTCGCGCCGCCGAAATTGCCGACGATCGCGCGTCCGGTGTTCACGCCGATGCGCGAGCCGCCGAAATCGACGCCTTCGGCGGCTTTGCGGGCGCGAAAAGCGGTCACGAAGGCGTCGATCTCGAGCGCCGCGCGCACCGCGTTGGCCGCATGCTCGGGGTCGTCGAGCGGCGCGTTGAACATGGCGTGGACCGCGTCGCCGACGATTTTGTCGATCGCGCCCCGATGGCGCATGACGATCCCGCAGACGCCGTCGAGATACTCGTTCAAATGGCGCACCAAAGCCTCGGGCCCCGAGCGCTCGACGAAGGCGGTGAAGCCCGCGATGTCGCTGAACAGGAACGTCATCTCCCGGCTTTCGCCGCCCAGGCGCAGGCTGTCGGGGTCCTCGGCGAGCCGTTCGACCATCGCCGGCGCGAGATACTGGCGAAAGGCCGATCGGATCCGGCGTTTTTGCGCCTCCGCGCGCGCATAGGCGCCATAGGCGACGGCCGCGTAGACGATCAGGGCGGCGGCGCTCGGATAGGTCGGGTCGAGCGCGAGGCCGCGCTGGTCGAAGGCGACGAACGCCGCCGCCCAAACCGCGCCGACCGCGCCGAGCGCGATCGGGGGACCGGTGGCCGCCCCGAGACGCGGCAAGACCAAAATCAGCCCGCCGCCGATGGCGAGCGCGATCAGATGCTCGAGACCGAGCAGCTCGGGCGGCCGCGACAGCGCATGGCCGGTCAGGATCGCGTCGATCAGCTGGGCGTGGATTTCAACGCCGGGGATCGAGGCGTCTATCGGCGTCATCCGCAGATCGCGCAGCCCCACCGCCGACGCGCCGATCAGCACATGCTTGCCGCGCAGCCGCTCCGGCGGCGTCGCGCCGGCGAGCAGGTCTTTAGCCGAGACGTAGAGGCTGCGGTCATGCGGCGCGAACCGCTGCCAGAAACGCCCGTGGCGGTCCGACGGGACGAACCGGTCGGCCACCCCGAAGCCCGAGATCCCGGCGCCGTCGGCCCGGGTGACGACGCCGATCGACCCCGCGCCGGCGGCGACCCGCAGCATTTCGAGCGCGAGCGTGGGCGCGACTCGGCCGCCGATCCGCAGCGCGCCGGGCACGCGGCGCACGACGCCGTCGCGCTCGGGGGCGAGGCTGAACAGGCCCACGCCGGCGCCCGCCGCTTCGAGCGCCGGCAAATTGCGCAGCGCGGTCGGAAAGCCGAACAGATGCGGCCGGGGATCGCCCCCGATCTCGACCAGCGCCGAGCCGGCGCCGGCCGAGGCCGCCGGGGCCGCGTCGCCGGCGGGGGCGGTCGGGGTCTCCACCGAGCCGCTGATCCCGAGGACGACCGGCGCCCGCGCGATCGCGGCGGCGAAGGCGTCGTCGGTGCTCGGCAGCCCGGACAACAGACCCCGAACCATCGGCGGCAAGTTCTCGGCGCCGGAGGCGAAGGCCGGCGGCGACAGGCGGTCGGGCTCGGCGAACACCATGTCGAACCCGATCGAGGCGACCTCGGCGTCGGCCAGCCGGTCGACCAAGCGCGCCAGCAGGCCGCGCGACCAGGGCCATTGTCCAAGCGCGCGGATGCTGGCTTCGTCGACGTCGACGATCAGGGTCTGGGGCGGGCTCGGGGGGCGCGGCGCGGCCCGTTGAAAGGCGTCCCAGGCCATATGCCGGGCCAGTTCGAAAGGCGCCGGATCCCAGGCGCGCGCCGCCGTCAGCGCCAGCAGCGCCGCGAGCGCCGGCGCCGCGGCCAGCCGCGCCCCGCGCGCTAAGCGCGTCTTCAGCGCTCCGAGCCGGCCCGGCGCGGCGTCGGCGGAAGGGGGGCGGGGCTTGGACATCGGTTCAGCCGCGCCACACCGCGGCGACCATCGCGACATACGTGAGCGCGTGCAGCGCCTGGTCCGCCAGCAGCAGCGAGAAAAAGCCCGCCTTGTCGGTGATCAGCAGGGCGTGGCCGTCCTCGGCCGCGCGCGCGAACCCGCAACGGTCGTCGATGCGGCATTTGCCGTAGTCGATCGCGTAATGGACGACGAACTCGCCGATCACCAACGCGACCATCAGGCCGGCCGCCGCCTGCGCGCCGCTGGCGGCGGCCCAAACGCCCAGCACCGCGGCCGAAAGCGCGGCGTGCAGCCCCGCATGGGCCAGCCCGTCCGGGTGCAGCCAGCGGCCTTTGTTGACGACCTGGGCGTCGGTCTGAAGCGGGCCGTCGGCCACGAAATGCTTCAGCGTCAACAGCGCCAGCAACACCAGGAGAGCTTCAGTCGTCATCGGGGCGACGGCCTCTTTGCTTGGGATCGTCGACGCGGGGCTGCGGCTGCGCCGCGAAATCGGCTGTGGTCTAGAATGCATTCAATTGATGAAAGCTCGGTTTCAAAAAGAGTGATTGAATACAGTGGTCGGCAACGCCGCAGGACGCGGCTCAATTTTTAGTAAAGGGTCGTTCATCTCGGTTTTTGAAAACTTTTTCAGATCCAGCGCGCACTATTCGAGGCCGACCCAAAGGGCGCGAGCGAGGAGGCGGGCATGGCCGACGAGGATCAAGCGACGACGTCGCTGACGGCGGGCGAGACCCGGATCCCCGCTTTGTCGGACGCGCCGATCGCGCTGCCGGCGGACGACGCGCTGTTGTCGGCTTCCTTCGTGCGCGACGGGGCCGATTTGCGGCTCGAGACGCCCGACGGCGGAGCGGTGGTGATCGAAGGCTATTTCGCGACCGCGGCAGCGCCGGACTTGATGATCGCCGGCGCCGTCGTGCCGGGCCGGGTGGCGGCGAAGCTCGCGAAACCGGCGCGCTCGGCCGAGTTCGAGGGGCAAGGGGCCGACGCGGGCGAGGCGCTGGCGTCGGACGCCCGGGCGGAGGGCGACGGCGCGCTCGCCGCTCCGGCCGCCCCGACGAGCGCCGCGCCGGGGCAGCCCCTGGCGTCGCCCGCCGTGTTGACCCAGCCGGCGGGGCCCTCGATCGCGGTGATCGCCGAAACCAGCGGCGTCGTGACCGTGACCCGCGACGGCGCCGTGGTCGTCGTGCGCCCGGGCGAGCGGCTCTACGAGGACGACGTGTTGTCGACCTCGGCGGACGGGTCGGTCGGCGTCGTGTTCGCCGACGGCATGAGTTTTTCGCTCAGCAAGGGCGGCCGCATGGTGCTGGAGGAGTTCGCCTACTCCCCCGAGACCGAAACCGGCGGCGGCTTCTTCTCGGTGGTGCAGGGCGCGTTCTCATTCGTCAGCGGCAAGGCGGCGCACACCGCGCCCGACGCGCTGATGATCGAGACGCCGACGCTGACCATCGGCGTGCGGGGCACCAAGGTGGTCGCCGAGATCGCGGCGGACGGCAGCGCCACCAAGGTCGCGCTGCTGGCCGAGGAGGACGGCTCGGTCGGCAAAATCATGGTCTCGACCGACGCCGGCCAAGAACTGATTTCGGTCGCGAACCGCCTGGTCGAGGCCGGGGACCGGTCCGCGCCGCCGAGCGCGCAGATGGCGGTGTCGTCGAGCGAGATCGCGACCACGTTCGGCCGGTCTCTCGACGCGCTGCCGGCCCCGACGACATTGTTCGCGCCGGTGGCCCCCGAGAGCTTCCGCGAGGCGGCGGCTCCGGCGGGGACCGGCGGGGCCGAGGGCGCGGGGCGGAACGCGGCGGCGGATCCAGGTCCGGACGCCGGGGCGACGAGCCTGCTCGCGGCGACCGAGAGCGCGACGGCCT
>CAZBIG010000045.1:0-12400 GCA_964491865.1 uncultured Neomegalonema sp.
CAGACCCGGCACCGGATCCCCGAGAACCCGCTCTCGGAACAGCAGATCCTGGTCTATCAGGTGCCGATCCCCGAACCGCTGCGGTTCCTCGAGCCGCGCGAAACCGAGACGCGGAAGATGCACGCGCTCGAGGAATACGGGCTCATGCATGTGAAGCTGTATGAGGACATCGCGCGCCATGGCCGAATCGCGACCAGCTACGCCTATCCCGCCCAAGTCGAGGGGCGCTACATGATGGATCCGTCGCCGATCCCGAAGTTCGACAACCCGAAACTCTCGAACAGCCCCGCGCTGCAGCTGTTCGGGGCCGGCCGAGAGCAGAGGATCTACGCGGTGCCGCCCTACACGCGGGTGACGAGCCTCGATTTTGAGGACCACCCGTTCGATCCGGGGACCCCGCCCGCGGCCTGCGCGCTGTGCGGCGCGGCGGGCTCGTACAAAGACGAAATCGTCACCGACGACGCCGGAGGCCGGATGTTCGTCTGCTCGGACACCTATTTTTGCGCCAACCGCCGCGCAGCGGCCGACGCGCCGCCCCAACTCTCGGAGGACGGCGCGTGATCGGCGATCCCATCCTGCGCGTCGAGCGGCTGACCAAGCGCTACGGCCGGCGGATCGGCTGCCGGTCGGTGAGCTTCGACCTTCGCGCCGGCGAGATCTTGGCCGTCGTCGGCGAGTCCGGGTCGGGCAAATCCACGCTGCTGGCCTGCGCGTCCGGCGACCTCGCGCCGTCCGACGGCGCCGTCTTGCGGATGGGCCGCCGAGGCCGCGGCCCGGATCTCGGCCCGCCCGCCTGGACCGACCTGTGGCGCGACATGTCCGAGGCCGAGCGTCGACTGCTGCGCCGCACGGAATGGTCGTTCGTCCACCAAGACCCGCGCGAGGGCTTGCGCATGGGGGTCAGCGCCGGCGGCAACATCGGCGAGCGGATGATGGCCGGGGGCGCGCGGCGCTATCACGACATCCGGCGCACCGCGTCGGACTGGTTGCGCCGCGTCGAAATCCCCGTCGACCGGCTCGACGACCGGCCCGTCTCCTTTTCGGGCGGCATGCGCCAGCGTCTGCAGATCGCCCGAGCCTTGGCGACCGCGCCGAAATTGGTGTTCATGGACGAGCCGACCGGCGGGCTCGACGTGTCGGTGCAGGCGCGGTTGCTCGACCTGATCCGAGGTCTGGCCGCGGACTTCCAGCTGTCCGTCCTCCTGGTGACCCACGATCTCGCCGTTGCGCGGCTGCTGGCCCACCGCATGATGGTGATGAAGGCGGGCGAGGTGGTCGAGACGGGGCTGACCGATCAGCTTCTCGACGACCCGCAGCACGCCTACACGCAGCTTTTGGTCAGCTCGATTCTGCACGCCTGACGCGTTCCGCCGCGGCGAAAGGAGACCCGACATGACGCCCGCACCGAACGCGCCGGCCCGCATCATCGTGTCGGGCGTGGACAAGAGCTTCACGCTGCACGCGCAAGGCGGCCGCAGGCTGCCGATTCTCGAGGCGGCGGGCTTCGAGGCGCATGGCGGGGAAATCGTCGCGTTGCTGGGCGAATCGGGGTCCGGCAAATCCAGTCTGATGCGGATGCTCTATGGCAACTACCGCGCCGAGGCGGGCGCGATCCGGGTGCGCCGAGACGTCGACGGCGCGGGCCCGGTTTGGGTGGATGTGGCGACCGCGGCCCCCCACGACGTGCTCGCGCTGCGCCGCGACACGCTCGGCTACGTGTCGCAATTCCTGCGGGCGATCCCGCGCGTCGCGGCGGTCGACGTCGTCGCCGAGCCCCTGATCGGCGTCGGCGCGTCGGCCGAAGCGGGGCGCGAGCGCGCCCGAGAGCTGCTCGATCGTTTGCGCATCCGGCCGGCGCTGTGGGATCTGTCGCCGCTGACGTTCTCGGGCGGCGAGCAGCAGAGGGTCAACATCGCCCGCGGTTTCGCGCATCCCTTCCCCTGCCTGCTGCTCGACGAGCCGACGGCCTCGCTCGACGCTGTGAACAAGGACACAGTGCTGACGATGATTGAGGAGGCGCGCGACGCCGGAGCCGCTATTATCGGCATTTTTCACGACGCCGCCGCGCGCGAGCGCTTGAAGTGCCGCGGGGTGGACGTGGCCGCTTTCTCCGCGGCGGCGTGAGGCGGGCGAGGGAGATGGCGGATGGGCGCAGATCGCGGCGGACAAGGCCTGGCGACCGCGATGCGCGCGGCCGACGCGGCGACGACCGTCTCGGCGGGCGCGGGCCGCGGTCTATTGGTCCTGGTGGTCGGGCCCTCGGGCGTCGGCAAAGACACGCTGATCGCGGCGTTGCAGGCGCGACGCCCCAGCCTGGTGGTCGCGCGCCGTCTGATCACGCGCGCCGCGGGCGCGGGCGGCGAGGAGCACGACGCGGTTCCGCCGGAGGTCTTCGAGCAATTGCGCGACGCGGGCGCCCTGATGCTGTCCTGGGACGCGCATGCGCTGTCCTACGCCATCCCGCTGACGGCGGAGGCGCGCCTGGCGGTCGGGCGCGACGTGGTCGCGAACGTGTCGCGGGGCGTGGTCGCCGAGGCCTTGATCCGGTTCCGCCCGTGCCTCGCCCTGAACCTGACGGCGCCGCGGGCGACGCTGGCCGCGCGGCTGGCGGCGCGCGGCCGCGAGACCGCCGAAGAGATCGCGCGGCGCCTCGAGAGGGCCGAACACCCCGGCCCGAGCGGGCCGCAGGTCGCGACCGTGGACAATGGCGGCGCGATCGAGACCGCGGTCGCCCAGGCCTTGGCGGCGATCGACGCCGCCAAGGCGCGGCTCACCCGCCGAGAGGAACTCGATCGACCAGCGTAAACGGCGCGCCGTCGCCCGGATCGCCGAACAGGCAGAGCGCGTCGAGCGCGAACGGGGCGGCGAGGATCGGCTCGAGCGACGGGGCGAGCGCGGCGACGACGCCCGCCGCGGCGGCCGGGTCGAGCCGACGGGTCAGCGTGAAATGAAAGTGAAAGTCGCGGCCGACGTACGGATAGCCCCAGCGGCGCAGGTTCTCCTCCTGCGACGCCGTCAGGCCGGCAGCGCGGCGACGCGCCAGCTCGGCCTCGGTCGACGGTGCGCGGAACGCGTCGAGCCGCTCGACGCAGGTCTGCGCCGCCGCCGCGAGCTCGGGCGCCGGGTCGGCCGGACGCAGCGCGACGAAACCATGACGCTCCGCCAAGACCAACCGCACGGCGACGGGCCGCACGCCGGCCGCCGTCGCCCGCAGCGCGTCGCGCAACTCGGACGGACGCCGCCCGGCGGCCAACCGAAAGGGCGCCTTCAGAGTGCCGTGAAAGCCGTAGCGGCGCGCCTCGACCGTCAAGCTCTCGACCGGCTCGGGCAGACCGTCGACGGCGAACCGTGGAACCGCGCGTCCGGCCTCGGCGTCCCATCCGAGCCACGCCGCGCCAAAAGCGCCCAACGGCTCGGTCGGCGCCGGCGCGGCGTACACCGCGTAGCGCGCGAAATCCTGCTCGTCGCCGGTCATTGCTCGCTCGCTCCCGTCCGCGGTCCGCGCGGCCCGGCGTCTCCGCCAGCTGCGCGCCATCCGCCGGGCGGCACTTGGACAGGGCGCCGACGCGGGCCGCAAGCCTTGTTTGCGACCTGGTCGCTCGGCGGCGCGCCGATGGCGGTCGAGAAACCGATATCCCGCAGTCGCGCCGGCGCTCGGCGCGGCGTCCGCAAGCTGCTACAGCGCAGCGACCCAATCGAAAGGACGCGATCATGACCGGTCCCACGGCCCAGACTGAGACGCTCCGGCGGCCGCGGCCCGAGCCGTCGGCGGACTTGGTTCTGACCAACGCCCAAGTGGTGACGCCCGACGCCAGCTTTCTCGGGACCGTACTGGTGCGCGACGGCGTGATCGCCGACATCTCGAGCGCCCCGAGCCGCGCGCCCGGCGCTTTGGACTTCGACGGGGATTACCTGATCCCGGGCTTGGTCGAACTGCACACCGACAATCTCGAGCGGCATCTGCAGCCGCGGCCCGGGGTGGAGTGGCCGCGTCGGGCCGCGGTGGCGGCGCATGACGGCGAATTCGTCTCGGTCGGCGTCACCACGGTTTTCGACGCGCTGCGGATCGGCGTGTTGTTCGCCGACGGCATCGGCGACTACGCCCGCGAGGTGCTCGACGCGCTCGCCGCGCTGCGGCGGCTCGATCTGCTGAAAGCCGACCACTATGTGCATTTGCGGTGCGAAATCGCCGCGCCGACCTTGATCGAAGAATTCGACCGCATCGCCGACGAGCCCCGTATTCGTTTGATTTCGGTGATGGACCATACGCTTGGGCAGCGTCAATTTCGGCGCGAGGACAAGTATCGCGAATATTATTTGGGGAAGAAGGGCATGACCGAGGCCGAGCTGGCGGCGTTCGCCGCCGAGTCGAAGGCCTATCAGGCGCGTTACGCCGCGCCGCACCGCGCCGCGCTGACCGAGCGGGCGACCCGGCTGCGCGCCGAGCGGGGCGTGTTCGCAGTGGCCAGCCACGACGACGCCGAGCCCGAGCATGTCGCCGAAAACCTCGCCATGGGGGCCACCATCGCCGAGTTCCCCACCACCCTCGAAGCCGCTCGATTGAGCCGGCAAGAGGGCCTGTCGGTGCTGATGGGCGCTCCGAACCTGCTGCGCGGCTTTTCTCATTCCGGCAACGTGTCGGCGCTGGAGCTCGCGGAAGAGGGGCTCGTCGACGTGTTGTCCTCGGACTATGCGCCGGCGGCTTTGATGCTGGCGGCGTTCAAGCTGGCCGAGGAGACGGATTACGGGCTGCCGGCCGCGATCGCGACGGTGACGCGCACGCCGGCGGCGTCGGTCGGGCTTCAAGATCGCGGCGCGATCGTCTGCGGCGCGCGGGCCGACCTGGCGCGGGTGTTTCGAGCGGAGCGATTGTGCGTGACCCGCGCGGTCTGGCGCGCCGGCGCGCGGATCATGTGAGCGGCGCGCGCGCCGCGATCAGGGGTCGTCCTGGTCGTCGGCAGGCCCCGTCCGGCCGGGCTCGGCGGGTCTGCCGCGATCCGTGTCCGCGGCGAGCGCGCGCTCGACATCGGCCAGAGCCTCGTCGAATTGTCCGATCAAAGCCTCGCGCCAAGGTTCCGCGCCGCCATCTTCGTTTCGCTTTCGAAGCTGTTTCAAGACGTCGTTCAAGCGCCCTTGGAGATCCTCCAGATACGCGCGCCGCGATTCTTCCATACCTACCGCTCAATTCCGAGAATTCTCGCTGAGCTATCGGACCTTCAAATGAGATCGCAGACCGAAACCGCACAACGACATCTAGACAGACCGTTTTTTTAACAGCGCCTCCGAGCCCGAGCTTCACGGTAAACGCCAAATACTGGTCATCATGGCGCAAATCGCGAACCGATATGTGCTTTTATCCCGTTTTCTGCGTGATTTCAACGCTTTTCATGCACCCCGAACGGCGCTTGGAGACTGCCCGTACCACCGGGTCGCGGAGCGCGTGTAAGAGCCCGGGGCGGAGAACCCGAGCCGCCGGCTGATCTCGGAAATCGGCAACTCGGTTTCGCGCAACAGCCGCGTCGACAGCGCGCGCCGCGTCTCATCGACCAGATCGTTAAAGCTCCGTCCCTGTTCGCTGAGGCGGCGCTGGAGGCTGCGCACGCTGAGGCCGACCCGCGACGCGATCCGATCGACGGTCACGGGCCCGTAGGCGAGCGCCGACAGCACCTCTTCGCGCACCCGCCACGCCAGATCCGCGGACCGATCACGCCGCGTCAACGCGTCCGCGCAGCAATCGCGCATGATCTCGCAGAGCACCGGATCATGCTTCGGATTCTCCACGGACAAATCCCTTAGGCAAAAATTCAAGCTGTTGATCTCGGCCTCGTAGATCAACCGCCGCGCCGCCAGGGCGCGCAGGGCCCGCTCGGCCCGCCGGTCCCCGTGCTCAAGCTCCAGCGCGACGGCGCGCCACCGCGCGCCCAACATGCTGCGCAGCATCCGAACGATCAGCGCGGCGAGAAACTCGGAAACGGGCGCGGCGCGCACCAAAAGCGGCGAAAACGTCCAGCAAAGCCGCGCCTCGTTCTGATCGATCTCGAGTTGGACCAAGGTCAGATCGACATTGGCCGCGGCGTGCTTCACCAAGAAATCCAAGGCCGCGCGGACGGAGCGCGCATGCAGCACGCCGTAATCCAACGGCCCGCCGCCGCCGAGCGGAAAGGCCTGCGCGTACGCCGCCACGAACCCCGGATCGCCAGACAGCGTCGTAAATCTGTCAAACAGACGGCCGAGGCTGTCGATGTTTATGCGCCTGTCGAGCTTGGAGAGGTCCTTCGGATCGACCCCGTAGGCGCGCGCCACCGGCTCGACCGCCATGCCGCGCGCCGCGGCGAAATCGCCCAACGCCCGCCCGTAAGCGGCGGCGATCCCATAGTCGGTCGGGACAAGGGGTGTGATCTCATTCCTAGACGCCATGGTCAGGAAAGGTATCAGCTCGTCGGCCTGAAGGAAGCGGCGGTCTCTCAGCGCACCGAGACCATGCCGATTTGACGCTCACGCGCCCCCAGACCCAGGCTGACTGTTTGATTGATGGACGACCCCAAAAGCCCACTGCCCCCGGGCGCGCCAAGCAGCATTGCGACGCTTTGGCGCGACTGGGCCGCGATTCGCGACTCACGTTTTCCCGTGCTCGAAGACTTCCCCTTCGACCCGCTCGTCGCCGTGCGACCCGGGCTTGCGCTGATTGAACGGGCCGCGGACTCAGACTCCGCCGATTATCGGTTCGTCCGCGTCGGGCCGGACCACCGGCGGCGCGCCGAAGTCGAGCTGGCCGGCAAGACCGTGCGGGAAACGTCGCATCCCCAGCGGCTCAGCACCGTGCTCGAGGTCTACGCCCGCGTTTTCGACCGTGCAGAGCCGCATTACTGGGAGCTTCAGAGCGCCCCTTACGGTCGGGCGGATCGCCCCTATGCGCGCTTGTTGCTGCCCCTGTTCGCGCCGGACGGCGCGGTCTCGGCCGCGTTGGGCGACTGGGTCTGGTCCGACGATTGACGCGAACGGCCAGCCCGTGCGCAGGTGCCCGTGCGCGCAACCAGCGCGCGGAACACGCCTCGCCAGCCGTTCGGTCCCATGCTCCGCACCTTCCTCGCCCTCGCGATCCCCGAGCGCATCGCGGATCAAATCGACGACGCGCAGTCGGGTCTGCGCGGGGTGCACTGGACGCCCTCCGAAGCGCTTCATCTGACGCTGGTGTTTTTGGGCGAGCAGAACCGGCACGCGCTCGCCGATCTCGACGCCGCGATGCTGCAGCTCGACGCGCCGCGCTTCGCGCTGCGGCTGGCCGGCGTCGGATCCTTCGGCGGCGAGCAGCCCCGGTCGGCGCATGTCGGGGTCGCGCCGAACCCCGAGCTGCGCCGGCTCCAGGAGAAAACCGCGACGGCGGCCCGGCGCGCCGGCATCGCGATCGACGAGCGCCGCTTCACGCCGCACGTCACGATCGCGCGCTGGAGCCGCGGCGCCGTCTCGCCGGCCGCGATCGCCGAGTTCGAGGCGCGGGGCAATCTGTTCCGATCGGACCCGTTCGACGTCGACGCGGTGCGGCTCTACCGATCGGATCTGGGCCGTCATGGGCCGCAATACGAAGAGCTGGCCGCCTATCCGTTGCGCGAGCCGACCGCGCCGGCCGCGGCGCCGTCTTAGCGCGCTCGGCCGCTCGGCCGGGCGGCGGGCAGGTCCCAGAACGGGCGCCGGGCTTCGACCTCGACATCGGCCCGACTGAGGCCGATGTCTTTCAATGCGCTCTCGTCGGCCCCGCGTAGCGCACGCCGTTCGGCCGCCACAGCGCACGCGCGCTCGACCCAATTGACGATGCCGACCACGCCCGAAGGGCGCGCCAACTCGGTCCGTCCCGATGCGTCCGCTTTAGCAGCCATGATGCTCTCCATCACAATAACTTATCAGAGCGCGATTCTTGAATCACCGCGTGAGATGGATATGCCTTGACGCCCCTCTCATTAAAAACGATTGTTTCTGAGGCTTGCGATCACAAAATCTGATTGGTGCATCGGCGGGAAGGACAAGAGAGATGGCGCGAAACCTGGACCTGTCGGCGCTGCGAAGCTTTCTGGCGGTCGCCGAGACCGGCGGCGTCACCAAAGCCGCTCAGCGGCTGCACCTGACCCAGTCCGCCGTGTCGATGCAGCTGAAACGGCTTGAGGAAGGGCTGGGCGCGCCCTTGCTGAACCGGGCCGGCCGGGGCGTGTCGCTGACGCGCCAGGGCGAAGAACTCGCCCCGTTGGCCCGGCGGCTGATCACGCTCAATGACGAGATTTGGGAACGCATGTCGGCGCAAGAGCTGACCGGCGAGGTGCGCCTCGGCGCGCCGCACGACATCATCTATCCGCACGTTCCCGAGATCCTGCGTCGCTTCAACAACGACTTTCCCGGCGTCCGCGTCAGCCTGGTCTCCGCCAACACCGAAAGCCTGCGCGAGATGCTCGATCGCGGCGCGGTCGAGGTGATCTTGACCACCGAATACGGTCTGGGCCCGAACGGCGAGACGCTGCAGACGAAACCGCTGGTGTGGGTCGGGGCCGCCGGCGGCCGGGTCTGGCGCAAAACGCCGGTGCCGATCGCGTTCGAGCGCCGCTGCGCGTTTCGACGTCACACCCAAGAGGCCCTGGACGCGGCGGGGCTCGGCTGGGAATGGGCGGTCGACACCGATTATCTCGACGCCGCGCTGGCGACCCTGGCGGCGGATCTGGGCGTCGCGGCGCTCCTGCGCGGGTCGTACCCGAGCTCTCTCGAAGAAATCGACCACGGCGGCCGGCTGCCGGAGCTTCCCGAGCTCAACATCAACCTCTACGCGGCTTTGGGCGGTCAAGACGACGCGCCGGCCGCGCGCTTGCTCGATTATGTGCGCAGCGCGTTTCGCGCCGATCGTCGCGACGCCGGGGACGGGCCGCGCCGCGCCGCCTGACGCCGCGGGCCGAACATGTCGTCGCGCCTCGAAACCGACGGGGCTGCGCAGCAAGGGGAGCCGCCGATGACGCGGGCGCTTCTGAAACGGTTTTTCGCCGACGCGACGGCGCAGCCTTTGGACGGGCCCGAGGACCGGCGCTGGACCGTGACGCTCGACGGCCGGCCGCTGCGGACGCCGGCCAAGGCGGCCTTCGCGGCGCCCCGGCGCGTGGCCGAGGCCGCGGCCGCCGAATGGGCCGCCCAGGGCGAGCGGATCGCGCCCGAGACCATGCCGGTGACCCGCGCGGTCAACGCCGCGGTCGACCGGGTGTCGACCGCGCGCGACGCGGTGGTCGCGGCGATCGCGGCCTATGGCGAGACGGATCTGATCTGCTATCGCGCCGACGCGCCCGCCGAGCTGGCGCGCCGTCAAGCGGATCAGTGGGACCCGTTGATGCGCTGGTCGGCCGAGGCGCTCGGCGCGCCGCTGATCGCGGTCGTCGGCGTGACTCCGACGCCCCAGCCGGCGCAGGCTTTGGCGGCCTTGACGGCGGCAGTGCGCGCCGAGAGCGATCTCGGGCTCGCCGCGCTCCACGAGCTGACGACGCTGTCGGGGTCTCTGGTGATCGGGCTCGCGACCCAGCGGGGCCGCCTCGGCGCCGCGGACGCCTGGACCGCGTCGCGCCTCGACGAAGCGTGGCAGACCGAGCGCTGGGGCGTCGACGCCGAAGCCGAAGCGGCGGCGGCGGCGAAACGGCGGGATTTCGAGGCGGCGGCGCGGCTCGCCGAGATGTTGCGCGCGGACGAGGGGCCCATGGCGGCGCCGGCGGGCTGAGGCCCGCGCGGCCCCGCTCAACGCGCGTGCGCGGCCCCGATCAGAGCGCGTGCGCGGACCCGATCAGAGCGCGTGCGCGGACCCGATCAGAGCGCGTGCGCGGCTAATGCGTCGTAATAGGGCCGCGCGACCTCGGCGAGCCGGCGCGCGGCCGGGTCGAGCGCGGGCGGGTCGGCCTCGGGCGGCGCAAAACCGGTCGAGCGCGCCACCCCGTCATACCAATGCGCCCCCCAGATCCCGTCGCTGTCGCGCGGGCCCGGGGCCCAGGACAGCATCGCCGGATCGAAGGCGATCCCGAGCGCGTCGCAAAGCCGCCCGAGGGCGCGCCGCGGATCCCGCCGCACCGCGGCGGCGTCGATCACCGGGGGCGCGGCGCCCAGCCGGTCGGCCACCCGGTCGAACAGCGCTTTTTGCTCGACAAAGCCGATATCGCTCAGCGTGGCGCTCTCGCGCTTGGCCGCGTAGCTCGCGGCGACCCGATCGGGCTCGCGGATCAAAAAGGCGTTGGCGACGCCGTCGATCCAAGCGAGCGGAAAGTCCGGCAGCATGTGGTGGCACATCTGCTTTTGATACCAGAGCGGCCGCCCGCCCGGCGACGGCCCGAGACAAGCGGCCGCCACCCGCGCCGGGTCGGTCTCGCCGGCGGCGATCACGGCCGCGCGCATCGGATGATCAAGCCCGGTGGCGGCCAGATACGCCGCGTAGAACGGCTCGTCGGAAACGGCGCAGTCGGCCCGCGCGTCAAAACTGCGCATCATGGCGGTCGACAGATTGCGCGGTCCCGACCACATCGCGACCCGCACCGGTTCGGGCGCGCTCACGCGACCGTCTCCGCCAAACCGACATCGCGCGCGGCGAGCGCCTGATAGAGCGCTCTCAGCCGCCGCGTCGTCGGGCCGAGCGCGCCGGCCCCGATCCGTCGACCGTCGATGTCGACGACCGGGGTCAGCCCCCCGAAGGTGCCGGTGATGAAGGCCTCCTCGGCGGCGTAGGCGTCGACCAGCGAGAAATTGCGCTCGACGGCCGGAATTCCGTTGTCTCGCGCGACCGCCAACACTTTCCCGCGCGTGATCCCGTTGAGGCAATAATCGCCCGTCGACGTCCATAATTCTCCGCGCCGAACGATAAAGAAATTACAAGAGTTGGTCGTATTCACAAAGCCGAACGGGTCGAGCATCAGCGCTTCGTCGGCGCCCGCCTTTTGGGCGTGGACGCCCGCCAGAATGCAATTCAGCTTTGAATGGCTGTTCAGTTTCGGATCTTGCGTCAGGGGCAGGCCGCGGTGCTGCGGGACGGTGTGCAGCCGGATCCCGCGCGCCTCGTCTTCGGTCAGCGGTTGCGAATGCTCGACGATGATCGCGATCGTCGGGCCCGAGCGCGAAAGCCGCGGATCCTGAAACGGTTTCGACTTCACCCCGCGCGTGACCATCAACCGCGCGTGGGCGTTGTCGGTCATGCCGTTGGCCGCGGCCACGGCGTCGAGCATGTCGGAAAGCTCGGCCGCGCTCTTGCCGATCTCGAGATCGATGGCGGTCGCCGCTTCGAACAGCCGCTCGAGATGCTCGGCGAGGAACACCCAGCGCCCGTTCTTCAGTCGGATCCCCTCCCAGACCCCGTCTCCGAGCATGAAACCGGCGTCGTAGATCGACACGACCGCCTCGGCCTTCGGCACGATCCGCCCGTTCACCGACAGCATCAGCGCGTCGTTGCGCGGGTCGGGCGCGGCGTCATGGGTCGAGCGCCCCCCGGTTTCAGACGGCATGCGCGTTCGACATCGTCGCCTCCTGTTGCGGCGGCTCGGACCGCCGCGCTGGTGTCGCCGCGTCCGCGCCCCCGCAATGATCGCCGGCGGCGGACGCGACAGATCCGCTAGGGGTCGGTCTCCGTCGGCTCATACCCCCACGTCGCCATGCAGCGGCGGAAATCGGCGTCGTCGACCTTGCGGGTCATTTTCTCGGCCATCATCACCATCAAGACCCGCATCGACGCCAAGACGGCGTCGACCTCGGCCTCGTCATGGGCGTGCCGCCACACGGTCGCGGCGAAATTGTTGAAGCCGACGATCATGTGGGCGAAGGCGTCGGGGTTCTCGGCCTTGGCCACGGTCTCGCCCCAACCGCGCGCGAACTCGATTTGCTTGCGCCGCGCCTCATTGACCAGCGCCGCGATCTCGGGCGCTTCGCCGCGCCCCTCGGCCAGCGTCGCAATGACCGCCCAGCAGCTCGGCGTGTCGCTGACGATCTGGCTGCGGAACACTTGCAGATACGCGTCGATCAGCTTGTCCGTGCTGCGGTACTTCTCGAACTCAGCCATAAAATTATCGAAGTCTCGCCGGAGCGAGTACTTCACCATCGCGGCCATCAGCCCGGCTTTGTCGCCAAAATGCCAATAGATCGACGTGGGCGACACGCTCGCCGCCTTACACACGTTTGAAATGCTGAGTCCGCCATAGCCGCCTTCGCCGAGCAGCGAGATGGCGCAATCCAAGATATGCGTCTTGCTGGTTTGGCCTCGGCGACCGCCTCGACGGTCGTCGGACCGCGCCGCGGCCCGACCGACAGCGCGCCCGGGCGTGAGCTCGTCGGGCGTCGACTCGTCGGGCGTCGGCGCGTCGGGCGTCGGCTCGTCGGGCGTCGGCTCGTCGGGCGTCGGCTCGTCGGGCGT
>CAZBIG010000046.1:0-12345 GCA_964491865.1 uncultured Neomegalonema sp.
GGGGGCGGATCATCCCACGCTGGGCGAGGGGGGGGGGGGGGGCGCGGCGGCCGGCGCCGCCGCGGCCGCGGCGCGCGCGCGCGGCGGCCGCGTCGTCGCGGTCGGCACCACGGCCCTGCGGCTGCTCGAGACCGCCGCGACGGGGAACGGGCGGATTCAAAGCTTTGCGGGCGAAACCGATCTCTTCATCCGGCCGGGCTTTCGCTTTCAGGTCGCCGACGCGCTGCTCACGAATTTCCACTTGCCGCGCTCGACCCTGTTCATGCTCGTCGCGGCGTTTCGAGATCTGTCGGAGATGCGCCGAGCCTATGCGCACGCCGTCGCGCAAGAATACCGGTTTTTCTCGTATGGAGACGCGTCGTTGCTGTGGCGCGCGCCCTGGGCGGGCGGGCTGCGGCGCTCAAGACGCACTGTGACCGCGCCGCTTTGAACCCGTTCAGCGGCGCGACGTCGGCGCGCTTCCGTGCGCCGGCCTTCTCGCCTAGCGTTTCGAAAAGGTTCAATTTCGACAGGAGGCCGAGATGATCCGCCCTCAGCCGCAGCATATCGGCGTTTTTCGCGCGCTCGCCTTGGCGCCGTTCGCGGTCTCGACGCTGATCGCGTCGCCCGCCGCCGCACAGTTTTTCGCCGCCGACACCGAAGCGCTGCCGGTCGATCCGAAGCCGGGCGAGTGCTACGCGCGCGTGATGATCCCGCCCAATAAGATCACCAAGGAAAAGGCGATCACGGTCAAAGAAGCGTCCGAGACGCTGACGGTGACGCAGGCGGAGTATCGTTGGGCGACCAAGCAGATCGAGGTCGAAGCCGCTTCGGAGCGCGTGGAGGTCACGCCGGCCCAGTTCGAGATGGTGACGCGCACTGTCGTGATCGAGCCCGAGCGCGAAGTGGTCGAAGCGCTGCCGCCCGTGTTTGAGACCGTGGAAGAAGACGTTTTGGTGCGGCCGGCTTACACAAAGTGGAAGAAAGGCTCTGGACCGATCCAAAAAATCGATTTGGCGACGGGCGAAATCATGTGCTTGGTCACGGTGCCCGCAGAGTATGAAAAAGTGAAGCGCCAAGTCGTCCGGATCCCGGCGCGCACCGTCGTCAAGAAGATCCCCGCGCGGACCGAAGAGATCAAGGTCAAGGTGATGACCGCCGCGCCGCAAGTTCGGCGGATCCAAATTCCAGCAAAGACCAAAGAAATGCGCGTGCTCGAGATGGTCCGGGATTGGTCGCAGGAAGTACAGAAAGCGCCAGCTGAGACGGTCATGATGACCGAAACGGTCAAGGTCGAGCCGCAGCGGATGGAATGGCGGCCGATCCTGTGCGAGACGAACTCGAAGCCCGGCCTGGTGCGCGAGCTTCAGGTCAGATTGCGCGGGGAGGGCTTTGATCCCGGGCGGATCGACGGACGCCTCGGCCCCGCAACGCTCAGCGCCTTGAGCGCCTATCAGCGCGCGAACGGGTTGGCCGAAGGCAATGTGACCATCGAGACGCTGGAGACGCTCGGCATCGATCACCGCGCCTAAGCGGGGCGACCTGAGTCGCGGGAACGCGGTCGCGCGCAGCGCGGCCGCGCACGATTTTAAGGCGGGTCTCGGTCGTTTCCGACCGGATTGGTCGCTTCCAAACGCTCTCTCAGCGCGCCTCGAATGTTAGGCGGCGCAGGCGGCGTCGTCCCAAGATGGTGGGCCGCCTGGACCTTTATGGAGAGCGCCGTGCTGAACGTGTTGCGCGCCGCGTGGGCCCTTTATCTGGGCATCTTGCTGCTGATGATCGGCAACGCGCTTCAGGGCTCGCTGTTGGGGGTGCGCGCCGAGATCGAAGGCTTTTCGCCGGAAGTCTATGGGTGGGTGAGCGCAGGCTATTTCGCCGGCCTGATGGTCGGTTCTCAAATCACGCCGCTTTTGCTGCGCCGTGTCGGTCATGTGCGGGTCTTCGCAGCTTTGGCGTCGCTCATCTCGGCCGCTTTCGTGATCTACGCGGCGGTCGTCGATCCGATCGTGTGGCTGCTTTGTCGGCTCGTCGTGGGCATCGGCTTCGCCGGCGTGTACATCGTGTCGGAAAGTTGGATCAACGACCGGGCCGACAACTCGTCGAGAGGATCGGCGTTGGGCGTGTACATGGCCGTACAGATGGCCGGGATCCTCGTCGGACAGGCTCTTCTCAACCTAGGAGATCCGGCCGGGTTCGAGCTGTTTATTTTGATGTCGGTGCTGGTTTCGATTTCGTTCGCGCCGATTTTGCTTAGCGTGCAGCCTGCGCCGGTGTTCGAGACGACGAAACCCATGACGCTGTTCGAGCTGTACAAAGCCTCTCCGTTGGGCAGCCTCGGGATGCTGATGCTTGGGGGCAGCATGAGCGCGATGTTCGGGATGGCGGCGCTGTACGGCAAGACCATCGGCATGACGATCGCCGAGATCTCGATATTTGTCGGCGCGTTTTTCGGGGGCGCGCTGCTGCTGCAGTATCAGATCGGATGGCTGTCGGACCGGATGGATCGCCGGGTGTTGATCACGGTCGTGTCGCTGATCGGCGCGCTCATCGCGCTGCTGGGACTGATCGATCCGGGTTACAGCTTCGGCCAGATCGGTGAGATCCGCGTGTTGGGTCTGTTCCTGGTCGCGCTTCTCGTCGGCGGCTTAGCGCATCCGGTCTACGGCCTTTTGATCGCCCACACGACGGACTTTGTGGAGAAAGATCAGATGGCGGCGGCCTCGGGCGGGCTTGTCTTCATGAACGGGGTCGGATCAACCATCGGTCCGATTGTGACCGGGTATCTGTTCACCTTGATCGGGATGCAGGCGTTTTGGATTTATATCGGCTTCTCGATGGGGGCCGTCGCGCTTTACGGCGTGTACCGGATGACGCAGCGCCCGACCGTGGCGGTCGACGAGACCGGCCCGTACGCCGCGATCACGCCGCGCATCAGCAGCGTCGGGATGGAGATCACCCAAGAGCTGACGATCGAGAAAATCGAGGCGAGCGAAGCCGAGGCGGATCAGCTTTCCGAAACCGAGGAGCTGCGGAGGAAAGAGGCCGAAGAGAGCGCCGCTCCGAACGAGGCGCCGCCCGCGCTAGAGCCCGCCCGCTGACCTGGGGCCGCGGCGACCAGAGCGGGCCTCGGGCGGCGTGACATGCGTGACGCATATCCGACGGGGCGGCGTGTCGGTCGCCGAGGCGCGGATCGACCGCGGCGACGCCGTGACGCTTTACGAGCGCGGCTGCGCGCCTGGGACGGCGGCGGAACCTGACGAGACCGTCTCGGAGGACTGGCGGATCGGTCTCTGGGAACCCGCGTTGCCCGCGGCGGCGCCTAGCGAGATTGGGCTCGGCGCGGCTCGGATCGCCCTCGAAGGTCCGTGGCGCGGCGAAGCGACCGCGGGGGGCGCGGTTCGCCTGGGCGATCCGGCGACGCTGATCGATCCCGCCTCCTGCTGGCCGGCGCTTTCAGCGTTTTGGCGCGAGCGGGTGGGGCCGAAGGGTTGGTATCGGGCGGACCCGGCGATCGACGGGGCGCTCGGGCGCCGGTTCGGCGACGCGCTGGCGGCGGCGGCGCTCGGGCGCTGCGCCCCTTGGCTCGCCGCGCCGGAGAGCGCCTTCGCCCTGGTGGTTCTGCTCGATCAACTGCCGCGGAACCTGTTTCGCGGGCAGGCGGAGGCGTTCGCCTTTGATCCTTTGGCGCGGGAAGCCGCCGAACGGGCGCTGGCGGCGGGACATGACTTGGCGGTCCCGTCGCCTGAGCGGCAGTTCTTCTATCTGCCGTTTGAACATTCGGAGTGTTTAGCGGATCAAGACCGCGCGGTGCGCCTGATCCGAGAGCGCATGCCCGACGCGCGCGAGACGCTGCGCCATGCGGAGCTCCATCGCGAGCTGATTAAGCGCTTCGGCCGTTTTCCGCACCGCAACGCCGTTCTGGGGCGCGAGAGCACGTCCGAGGAGCGGCGTTTCCTCGCGGAAGGCGGCTATCGACCCGGCGCCGCGCCGGCGCGATAGTGCCTCGACCCGATCCCCGCCGGCCCCAACGCCGGCCAGGCAAAGGCCCCGAGCGCAGATGACCTCGCCAACGACCCACACCGCAGGCCCTGAGCTCGGCGCGTCCGACGAGACCCGCGCCGCGCGGCGCCTGACCCATCTGTCCGGCTCGCTTCGAGAGATCGTGTACGGCGGGAATGACGGGATCGTCACGACCTTCGCGGTGGTCGCGGGCTTCGCCGGCGCGGCGCTTGACGGCGGCGAGAGCGCGGCGATCGCGGGCGTGGTGGTGCTGCTTTTTGGGCTGGCGAATCTGTTGGCCGACGCGACCGCGATGGGGCTGGGGGCGTTCTTGTCGTCGCGCTCGGCGCGCGACGTCTATTTCAATGAGCGGCGGAAGACGGTCACTGAAATCGCTCGAAGCCCCGAGGCGGAGCGCGCGGTGGCGGCCCGACTGCTGGTCGAAAAGGGCATGACGCCCGACGACGCGGCGGTGGTGGCCGAGCGCTACGCCAAAAGGCCCGAGCTGCTGGCCGATTTTCTCGTGCAGAACGAATACGGTTTGGGCGACCCGTCGGACGCGTCGCCGATGCGGGACGGTCTGGCCACCTTTGGGTCGTTCGTCGTTTTCGGCGCGATCCCGCTCGCGCCCTATTTTTTTGCGGCGCCGTCGCCCGACCTGTTTCAGCTCTCGGTGGCGCTGACGGCGCTCGCTCTGGCGCTGCTGGGCGCGTTGCGTTGGGCGGCGACACGCGAGCCCCTGATGCGCTGCGTGTTGGAGACCATGGCCGTCGGGGGGGTCTGCGCCGGCGTCGCCTTTTTGGTGGGTCTGGCGTTTCGCGCCTGACGCGCCGCTTGGACCGCCCCGGGGCTCGCGCCGACGACCCAGGATCGTGAGCGCGCGTGTGTTGAGCGGAACGGCTCGGCCGCGTAGGACGTTAAGCGTCTCGGCGACGGGACGGCGCGACCGGCGCGCCGCGCGCCAGAGCCGACGGGGCGCTAGGAGAACCGTGATGCTTCTGAAGGACAAGATCGCCGTCGTGACGGGCTCGACGAGCGGCATCGGCGAGGGGATCGCGCTTGAGCTTTCCAAGGCCGGCGCAACCGTCGTCGTGAACGACCATCTAGGCGGCGAAGAGAGCCAGGCCGTCGCGACCAAGATCGCCGACACCACTGGCAACCCGGCGCATTATGTCAAAGCGGACATGTCGGACGCCGACGCCTGCGCCGACCTGATCCGTCAGACCGAAGACAAGTTTGGCCGCGTTGATATTCTGGTGAACAACGCCGGCATCCAGCATGTCGAGAAGATCGAAGATTTCCCGCCGAAAATGTGGGAGCTGATCCTGAAGATCAACTTGGGGTCGGCGTTTTACACGATCCGCGCCGCGATGAAGGGGATGAAAGACCGCAAGTTCGGGCGCATCGTGAACATTTCTTCGGCCCACGGGCTGACCGCGTCGCCCTTCAAGTCGGCTTATGTCTCGGCGAAGCACGGACTGATCGGGCTGACTAAAACCGTCGCGCTGGAAGGGGCCGATTTCGGGGTCACCTGCAACGCCATCTGTCCGGGTTATGTCTGGACGCCGCTGGTCGAGGGCCAACTCGAGGACCAGATGAAAGCGCATGGCAAGGACAAGGATTGGGTGATCCGGGAAGTCATGCTGACCCGCCAGGGCATGAAGGAGTTCGCCACGGTCGAGCAGATGGGTTCGGCCGCGGTCTGGCTGTCGTCGGACGGCGCGGCGACGACGACCGGCATCGCGCTGCCGATCGACGGCGGCTGGACGGCGCTCTGACGACCTTTGCGGAGCTGGGCGATTCGGATATCGCTCGGCTCCGCTTACGGCGGCGGCGCGCCGCCGACTGCGTCGCCGCGACCATTTTGTTTCGCACGAAGCCGACGCATATTGAGTTTCATGACGGCGGAAATTCAAAATCCCGAAGCGGGCGAGGCGGCGGAGCGCGAGGCGGCGCCGTCGGTCTCGGAGGCGCGGACGGCGCGCGATCTGTCGAATCGCGCCGCGCGGCATCCGGAGAAAGCGCACCGCGCGGACAACGCCTCGCCGAAGAAACCGGCGTGGATCCGCGTGAAAGCGCCGAGCGATCCTGGTTTTTTCGAAACCAAGCGGATCATCGAGACCCACGGGCTTTCGACCGTCTGTCAGGAGGCGGGCTGCCCCAACGCTGGCGAGTGTTGGGCGCAAGGCCACGCCACCATGATGATCATGGGCGAGATCTGCACGCGCGGCTGCACGTTCTGCAATGTGGCGACCGGCCGGCCCGAGGCGCTCGACCCGTTTGAACCCGCGCGCGTGGCGCAGGCGGTCGAGAAACTCGGCTTGGCCCATGTGGTGATCACCTCGGTCGATCGGGACGATTTGTCGGACGGGGGCGCGGCCCACATCGCTCAGACAATTCGCGCGATCCGACGCAAAAGACCGAGCGCGACCATCGAGGTGCTGACGCCGGATTTTCTCAAGAAACCGCGCGCCGAGGATGCGGTGGTCGCCGCAAAACCGGACGTATTCAATCACAACCTTGAAACGGTGCCGTCGCTGTATCCAGACGTTCGGCCCGGCGCGCGTTACTATACGTCTCTGCGCTTGTTGCAGCGCGTGAAGGAGCTCGATCCGGGCCTGTTCACGAAATCCGGGTTGATGGTGGGATTGGGCGAACAGCGCCGAGAAGTTCTGCAAGTGATGGACGACATGCGCGCCGCTGACGTCGATTTTCTGACAATCGGGCAATACTTACAGCCGTCGCCAAAGCACCACGCGGTTGCGCGTTATGTCGACCCCGACGAATTTCACGCGCTTGAGCAGGCCGCTTATGCGAAAGGCTTTTTGATGGTGTCGGCGTCGCCGCTGACGCGGTCGTCGTATCATGCGGGCGCCGATTTCGAGCGCCTTCGCGCAGCGCGCGCGGCCAGCCTGTCGACCCCGTGAGAAAGGGCGTCGGCCCGCACAATTGATACGGAATTGCGACAATCGGTCCTTTGAGACGCTAGTGCTGTTGCTTAGGTGTTGGCGTCAAACGGAGGACCGCCATGCCGACCCACGCTGAGAAGCGCAAAGTGCCGTACACCCCGGCTCAGATGTACGCGCTGGTCGCCGATGTTGAGCGCTATCCGGAGTTTCTGCCCTGGACAGCCGGGTGCCGTATCCGCGAGCGACGCCAGCCGGAGCCGGGCGTCGAGGTGCTGGACGCGGATCTGATTATCTCGTTCAAAGTGTTTCGCGAACGCTTCGGCTCGCGCGTGACGCTTCGACCTGACGAGCGCAAAATCGATGTCGAGTACCTGGATGGGCCTTTCAAATATTTAAACAACCACTGGTATTTTATTGAGAATGATGACGGCTCAACGACTGTTGATTTCTTTGTTGATTTTGAGTTCAAGAGCCGACTTTTGCAATCTGTGATCGGCGTCGTGTTTAACGAGGCGATGCAGCGGATCGTGCGGGCTTTCGAAGCGCGGGCTGCGGCGTTGTACGGCCACGGGGCGCCTCAGTCCGCCTGACAAAGCCCAGCGGGCTCATCGCGACAGGGTCGCAAGATCTCGAAGGGCTGAAAGCGCGCGCGCGACCGCACGAAGGCGCACCTGGGTGCGGCCGATCGGGCCGAAGCTCTCCTGAAACGCGAGCGTCTCGGCGCCGCGCAGCGCCACGGCGAAATGGACGAGCCCCTCGGGCTTGCGCTCGGAGCCGCCCGGGCCGGCGACGCCTGTCACCGCCGCGACCAGGTGCGCGGGCGACTGCGCGAGCGCGCCGACGGTCATGGCGCGGGCCACTTCCTCGGAAACCGCGCCCACCGTTTCGAACAGCGCCGGATCAACGCCTAGCAACGAGGTTTTGGCGGCGTTCGAATAGGTGACGAACCCGCGGTCGACCACCGCGGACGAGCCTGGAATTTCGGTCAAGGCCGCGGCGATCAGACCGCCGGTGCAGCTTTCCGCGGTGGCCACCGTCAGGCCGTGACGCTGGCAGATCTTGAGCACCTCGGTGGCGAGGGCCTCGATCGGCAGGTCAAACAACGCCATGCAGCGCCTCCGACAAGGTCACAAGGCTGGCCGCGGCGAGCGCGCCGGCGACCAGATCGTCCGCCATGACGCCGACGGCGCCGGGCAGGCGCTCCGCCGCGCTGACAGGCCATGGCTTCGCGATATCGAAAAACCTGAAAAGGGCGAAGGCGGCGAGCCAGGCGAGCGCCGCGGTTCCGGGCGTCGCGGCGAGGAACGGGCAGGGCAGAGCGGCCAGCCACTGGCCGGCGGCTTCGTCGATGACGACTTCTTTGGGGTCTTCGTCGGACGACGGGTGACGGGCCGCCGCCCAGACGCCGACGAGCGTGAGCAGCGCCGCGCCGACGGCGAGCGCCGCCGCGCCGAGCGAAGGGGGGGAGAGCAGGCCGAGCGCCAGGGCTGGCGGCAACGCGGCGGCGGACCCCCAGGTGCCGGGCGCCGCCGGCAGGTAGCCGACCGGCCCGAGCGTGGCGACGCGGCTGGCCAAAGACGGGGCGAGGCGGGTCATAGCAAAACCGTCGCGGTCGCCGCCGCGGCGATCCCTTCGCGCCGCCCGGTGAAGCCGAGCCCTTCGCTGGTGGTCGCCTTCACCGAGGTCTGGTCGATCGGGAGACCGCAGATCTGCGCGATCCGCGCCCGCATCGCCGCCACATGCGGGCGGATCTTCGGCCGCTCGCAGATCAGGGTGACGTCGAGATGGGTCAGACGGCCGCCGCGGGCCCCGACCAGGCCGGCCGCATGGCGCAGAAAGGTCTCTGACGCGGCGCCGCGCCACAGCGGATCGGTGGGCGGGAAGTGCGCGCCGATATCGCCGTCGCCGATCGCCCCCAGGATCGCGTCGGTGAGCGCGTGCAGCCCCACATCGGCGTCGGAATGACCGACAAGACCCGCTTCGTGGGGGACGCGCACCCCGCAGAGCATCACATGGTCGGCGGAGCCGTCGGCGTTGTCGCCGAATCTGTGCACATCGTAGCCGTGCCCTACGCGCGGCGCCGGCGGCGCGGCGGGTCCGTCGAGGCCGGCGGCGAGCGTTTCAGCGAAGGCGAAATCCGCCGGGGTCGTCAGTTTAACGTTCTCCGGGCCGCCCTCGACCAAGCGCACAGCGGCCCCGGCGAGCCGCGCGAGCTCGGCGTCGTCGGTGACGGGCGTCTCGGCGAAGCGCAGATGCGCCTCGCGTATGAGCGCGAATTGGAAGCCTTGCGGCGTTTGCGCGCGCCACAGCCCGGCGCGATCCACCAGCGCCTCGGCGAGCGGCGCGGCGTCGGGCCCCGCCGCATCGGCGCGCCTGAGGGTGTCGACCACCGGCACTGCGGCGAGGGCCGCCGGCGCGCCGTCGAGGAGCGCCGCGATAACGCGGTCGATCACGGCCCGCGAGACGAAGGGACGGGCGGCGTCGTGGATCAGCACCAGATCCGGCGGATCCTCGGCGGCCATCGTCTCGAGCCCGAGCCGCACGCTGTCTTGCCGTTCGTCTCCGCCAAAAATCGGTTGGTCGCGCAGCCCTGGGGGCGCGCCGCTTAGAGCGGCGGCGCAGAGCGCGGCGTCTTCGGGCCGGACAACCACGCGAACGACGTCGATCGCCGGATGACGGACGAAGGCGTCTGCGCTGCGGGCGAGGACGGAGCGTCCGGCGACCGCACGGTAGGGCTTTGACGGGCCGTCGCCGGCGCGGGAGCCGCGTCCGGCGGCCACGAGGAGGGCGTGAACGCGCATGGCGACTGTCTACGCGCGGCCGACGCCGCGGTCGAGGCGCTGCGCGGTCGCGCCGGAAGTCTGCGCCGCGCGCCGCCGACGGGGTGGAGAACCGCGCCTCAGGCCCTTGTCGCGACGGCGCGACGGCGGTATCCGGTGTGTCTGCACAAGGATTGGGCAAAAAATCCATGACGGCCCAGGTTTCCCACAATCCGGCTCCGATTGAGATCGGCGGTCACCGGATCGACCCGCCGGTCCTGCTCGCGCCAATGGCCGGCGTCACCGACGCGCCTTTTCGGCGGCAGGCGCGGGCGTTCGGCGCGGGGCTGGTCGCGTCTGAGATGGTGGCGAGCCAAGAACTCGCGCAGGAGAGGCCGGACACCCGCCTGAAGGCCGAGATCGCGCCAGACGAAGGGCTCGCGGCGGTGCAGTTGGCGGGGCGGGACCCGTATTGGATGGCCGAAGCCGCTCGCCGGGCCGAAGGGGCGGGGGCCCCGATTATCGACATCAACATGGGTTGCCCGGCGAAGAAGGTGACGAGCGGGTATTCGGGCTCGGCGCTGATGCGCGACCCCAATCTGGCGTTGGCGTTGATCGAGGCGGTGATCGGCGCCGTTTCGACGCCGGTGACCCTGAAAACGCGGCTCGGATGGGATGACGATCAGCTGAACGCGCCCGAGATCGCGCGGCGCGCGGAAGAAGCGGGCGTCGCGATGATCACGATCCATGGGCGCACGCGGTGTCAGTTCTACGCCGGAACGGCCGACTGGGCGGCCATTCGGGCCGTCAAACAGGCGGTCGGCGTTCCAGTGATCGCCAATGGCGACATCATCGACGCCGCCAGCGCCCCGCGAGCTCACGCGCTTTCCGGCGCCGACGGCGTGATGGTCGGCCGGCCGGCGCAGCGGGCGCCGTTGCGACTCGCCGAAATCCACCCGGGCCTTGCGGGCCGCCCGTTCGAGGTTCCGCGACCGGCGCAACGCGTCGCCCTGGCGCGGGCTCACCATGCGGCGCTGCTCGACCATTACGGCGCGAGCTTAGGCGTTCGGATCGCGCGCAAGCATCTGAGCTGGCGGCTCGCCGACCTGCCGGGCGGCGCCGAACTTCGAGCGGTTTTGGTGCGCGAGGCGCGCGCCGACCGCGTTCAAGCGGCGCTCGCCGCTTTTGAGCGGCGTTTGGCCGCCGAAGACCCCTCCGAGGCGGCGCCCGCGCCCGTCTCCCCTGAACCCAAAGAGAGGCGCGCCGCATGATCGCCGCCGCGTCGCCGCCCCTGACCAAGGGCGTCGACTATGAAATGATTTTCAACGCGCTGCCGAGCCCCGCGATGGTGTTCGACGCGGGCAACCGGTTTGTCGCGGTGAACGCCGCCGCCGAACTGTTTTTGTCGCAGAGCGCCGTCACGCTGCGGCGCGCCACGCTCGCCAGCCAGTACGGCGCGGGCAGCCGCCTGGAAGAGATCGTCAATCAAGCCCGACGCGGGCCGATTTCGCTAAGCGAGTACGGCGTCGAGATCGAGGGCTTCGATCGCGAAGCCGCGCTGGTGGATCTGCAAGCCGCCCAATTGTTCGACGCTCCTGGGCATGTGCTGCTGTTGGTGCAGCCGCGGTCGGTGGCGCAGTCGATGGGCCGCTCGCTGTCGAGCCGCAACTCGGCGCGCAGTTTGTCCGGCCTGTCGGCGATGTTGGCCCATGAGATCAAAAATCCGCTCTCGGGCATTTCCGGCGCGGCGCAGTTGCTCGAGATGACGTCGGGCGACGAAGACGCCGAGTTGCTGAAGCTGATCCATGAGGAGGTGGAGCGGATCCGGCTGTTGGTCGACCGCATGGACGTCTTCGGCGCCGGCGGACCCTCGGAGCGCCGACCCGTGAACATTCATCACGTGCTCGACCAGGCGCGGCGCTCGGCGGCGGCGGGGTTCGCGCGCCATGTCCGGTTCACCGAGAATTACGACCCCTCGCTGCCGCCCGTGCCGGCGGATCGGACCCAGCTGCTGCAGGCGCTGAGCAATCTGATTAAGAACGCCGCGGAAGCGGCCCCGCGCCAGGGCGGCGAGGTCTGGCTGCGGACGGCCTATCGCCCCGGCGTCAAGCTGTCGGCGCCGGGCGGCGGGCAGGAAAGCCTGCCGCTGCAGGTCACGGTGCTCGACAACGGCCCGGGCGTGCCGGAGGAGCTTCAGCAGCAGATTTTCGAGCCGTTCGTGACCTCGAAAGCGTCGGGCAACGGCTTGGGGCTGCCCTTGGTGGCGAAGATCGTGGGCGATCACGGCGGCGTGATCGAGTGCCGGCGGGAAGGCGACCGGACGGCGTTTCGGATGCTGCTGCCTGTTTGGACCGGTCCGTGGCCCGGCGACGACAGCGACATCGATCCTTTCGAGACATTCGCCACGGAGGCGACGCGATGACCGGGACCGTGCTGCTGGCCGACGACGACCGCGCGATCAGGACCGTTCTCAGTCAAGCGCTGACGCGCGCCGGGCGCCGGGTGCGGTCGACCGGCGCGGCGTCGACGCTGTGGCGCTGGATCGAAGCTGGCGACGGCGACGTGGTTCTGACCGACGTCATGATGCCGGACGGCGACGCGCTGGACTTGCTGCCGGCGATCAAGAAGCGTCGGCCGCATCTGCCGGTGGTGGTGATGAGCGCGCTGCACACGGTGATGACGGCGATCCGCGCAGGGCC
>CAZBIG010000047.1:0-12258 GCA_964491865.1 uncultured Neomegalonema sp.
CGGCGAGCGGCTCGATCAACTTGAGGATCCGTTCCGCCTGTATCGCTGCCACACCATCATGAACTGCGCGAAGACCTGCCCGAAGGGCCTGAACCCGGCCAAGGCGATCGCTGAAATCAAAAAGATGATGGTCGAGCGCCGTCTCTAACACGACGCGGCGGCCGGGCGGCGCGGTCGAAATCGACGGACCCGCCGGGCGGTCGGGGCGGAGGTTGATCGAGACAAGCGGCGTGCGGCCCGATAAACTGCGGCTTCGACGTTCGGAACAAACACGAGTGCCGATGCCGCCCTTCGCCCCGCGCGCGGCCCGTCCCCGCCGCGCGACCGCCGCGACCTTGATTATCGCCGCGCTTCTGATGTCTTGGCCCGTCGCGGGTTTGATTTGGCCGCCCGCCGCGGCCGAGCCGGATCCGCCGCCGCCGCCGGTCTCGGCCGACAAGGCGATCCTCTCCGAGGGCGTGCTGCTGCTCGAGCCGGAGCCCGGGTCGGCCCGCGTGCGGCTGCTGTTCCTGCCGGACGACGCGGCCGCGGTCGAGCGGCCGAGCCTGCCGGACCGGCGCCGCTTGACCGTCACGGGCGCCTATTCGAGCGGAGACCGCTTCGGGCCGGAAGGGTTCGTGCTGCGCCGCGGCGAGCCGGTGCGCCCGATCCCGCAAGGATGGGACGGCGTGCTGGTGGTGACGCCCGAGGGCGGGGCGAGCGTGCACGACGTTTCGGCCGTCGCGCTCGGCGGCGACGCGTTCAACCTCCGCGATCCCGATCAGCGCCGAACTTTTCTGGACGAGGCCGAGGATTTGGGCCTGTCCGCGATCCAAAGCCATCTGCTGATCAAAGACGGGGCGTTGGACTTGCGCCCGGTCGACAACGCGCCGCTGTTTCGCCGTCGACTGCTGTTCGAGACGGTGGACGGGCGTCTCGGCGTCTTCGACACCTCGCCGGCGCCGCTGACGCTCTACGACGCGGCGGTGGCGCTGCGACAGGCGGTGCCGGGCGTGCGCATGGCGCTCAATCTCGACATGGGCGCCTATGATTTTTGCGTCTGGCGGTCGCCCGGCGAGCGGCGTTTGTGCGGCTTTCTGAGCGCGCCCGACCGTCAGGCTCTCACCAACATGATCGAGATCGAGATCCCCGCGCCGCTATCGGCCGAGTGACCCGGTCGGCCGCGTCCGCGCGACGGCGCGGGGGGCCCGGACGCGACGGTCAGGCGGTCTGGGACAGCCACGCCTCGGATTGCATTTCCGCCAAGCGGCTCGCGGTGCGCTGGAACTCGAACGCCCCGTCGCCGTCGACATACAACGCCTCGGGCGGCGCGTCGGCCGAACAGACCAGTTGGACCTTCGCCTCGTACAAAGTGTCGATCAGCGTCACGAAGCGTTTCGCCTGGTCGGCGTTGGCGCGCGACAGGCGCGGGATCCGGTCGATGAACAAGGTGCGCACGACCGCGGCGATCGCCAGATAGTCGGCCGGGCCGAGCGGCTTCGCGCAGAGATCCGCGAAGCTCGCGCGCCCGTTGCCGATTCGGTGGCGGGGAATGACGACCTCGCGCGACCCGACCCGCACGCCGAGCGGCGCGCCGTCCTCGGGGCCGACCAGCGCTTCCCATGCCCGATCCATCGCCGCGTCGGCGTCGCGACCGAGCGGCCAGTAATAAGTCTCGATGCCCGCGACCCGCGCCAGCCGAAAATCGGTCCGGCCCTCAAGGTGATGGACGTCCATTTTCGCCATCAACAGCTCGATAAACGGCAAGAACAAATGCCGGTTCAAGCCGTCTTTGTACAGGTCTGTCGGATGCCGGTTCGAGGTCGCGACCACCGACACGCCTCTTTCGAACAGCTTCTTGAACAAACGGCCCAGGATCATTGCATCTGCGATATCCGTCACTTGAAACTCGTCGAAACAAAGCAACGGCGCCGTGGCGGCGATCTGCTTCGCCACGGGCTTTATCGGATCTTCCACTTGGGTCTTTCGCGCGACGTCGAGCGCCTTATGGACCTCTTGCATGAAGGCGTGAAAATGCACGCGCCGTTTTTTGGCGACCGGAGCGCGCGCGAAAAATAGGTCCATCAACATCGACTTGCCGCGCCCGACGCCGCCGTACAGGTACAGCCCCGAACGCGCCTCGATCTGCTGCTCGCCGCGCCGGCCGAAGCCGAACAGGCCGAACACCGCGCCGCCGGCGCCGTGACGCGACAGGCGCATAAAGAGAAGGTTGAGCTTTTCGACCGCGGCGCGCTGGGCGTCGTCCGGCTTGAGCGCGCCCTCCGCCACGAGGGCGCGATATCGCTCGAGCGGCGTTTCCGACATGGCGCGTCGCTCCCCTGTCCCCCGCGCGCCCGACACCGATCGGGGGCGCGCTTGTCGCGTTCGCCGGCGCGGCGCGCTGCACGGCGCGACGGCGGGGCGGTCGGTCGCCAAACGCGCCGTCGACGTCCGACCGACCGCGCGCAGATTTCGGTCGAACCGGGCCCGGACGCAACGCCCTCGGCCTGCGTCATTCTTCACCATCGGCGAACGCCGCCTTCACGAGGTTTGGCATGCGCGCCGCGACGGATCGGGCTAGCGTTCAAACCGCACCGGATCGCATCGGAACAGGCTGATGACAGACACGCTTCAGGCCCCGCGAACGACGTCGCGCGACGACGCCGCGAACATGGCCGTGATCATCGGGGCCGGGGCCGCGGTTCTGGCGCTGTCGTTCGGGGTGCGGGCGGTCTTCGGCGGGGTGCTCGAACCGCTTTCGACCGAGTTCGGCTGGGCCCGCGAGGTCTTTTCGCTGTCATTGGCGATCCAGAACTTGGTGTGGGGCGCGGCGCAGCCGCTTTTCGGGCTGGTGGCCGACCGCTACGGCGATCGGCGCGCGCTTTGGATCGGCTTCGTCTGCTACGTCGCGGGCATGATCCTCTGCGTGCTCGGCTCCACGCCGTTGATGCAGCATCTCGGGGCGGGCGTGCTGGTGGGGGCCGGCGTATCCGGCACAGCCTTCGGCTTGGTGCTGTCGGTCGTCGGCCGGAACGCGCCCGAGCACAAGCGAAGCCAGTATCTGGGCCTGGTCTCGGCGCTCGGGTCGACCGGCCAGGTGGTGATGCCCCTGCTCGCGGCCTGGCTGACCGCGGAGTACGACTGGCGCGTCATGCTTTGGGTGATGACGGCGCTGGTGCTGCCGATGGCGCTGTTCATCCCCTATCTCAAAACCGTCGCGCGCCCCCCGACCGGCCCGGCCGCCGACGCCGCCGCCGAAGCCGGCGTGCTCGAGACGCTGAAGAACGCGTTCGGCTACACAAGTTATAACTTGCTCACGCTCGGCTTCTTCGTGTGCGGATTTCACGTCGCCTTCATCACGGTGCACTTCCCGGCCTTCGTCGCCGAACGCTGCGGGGATCCGGCGCTCGGCTTGCAGGCGATCGGCCTGGTGGGGCTCGCCAACATCTTCGGCAGCCTCGCCGCCGGCCATTTGGGCGCGCGCTTCCCGAAACCATATGTGCTGTCGGCGATCTACGCGCTCCGAGCGTTGGTGATCTTTCTGTTCATCAGCTTTCCCATCACCCCGACCACGGTGATCATCTTCGCGCTGGCGATCGGGCCGCTGTGGTTGTCGACCGTCCCGCTGACCTCGGGCGTGGTGGCGGGCATGTTCGGGCCGAAATACATGGCCACGCTCTACGGCTTCGTCTTCTTCAGCCACCAGATCGGCAGCTTCCTCGGCGTCTGGCTCGGCGGCCGTCTCTATGACCTTTACGGCTCGTACGACATCGTCTGGTGGGCGGCGATCGGTCTCGGCCTTTTGTCGGCCATCGTCCATCTGCCGGTGCGCGAAACCGCGTACCGTCCCGCCGCCGCGTGAGCGCGGCCGGCCCCCCGCCCGACGACGCGCGTCTGCCGCCGGGCCAGCATTGGACGGACAAGTTTCCGGTGATGACCGCGGGCGCGCCCCGCATCGCGCCCGCGGCGGAATGGGATCTGACGCTCTCGGTCGAAGCCGCCGACGGCGCGACGCGAGACCTCGCCCGCTGGGATTACGCCGCGATCCGCGCGCTGCCGCAGACCGAGATCCGCGTCGACATTCACTGCGTGACGCGCTGGTCGAAGCGCGACACCGTGTGGCGCGGCGTGACCATCGACGCTCTGCTGGCCGAGGCCGGTCTGAGCGGCCTCGGCGCGGGCGTCGCGGCGGCGACGGACGCCGGGGCGCGCCACACCGTCAACGCGCGCGACAATTCGGGCGGCGATGATCCGCCCCTGGCCTATTTGCTGTCGCACTGCGAGGGCGGGTTCACCGGAAACCTGCGCCTCGCCGACGCCCTCGAGGGCCAGGCGATGGTGGCGCTCGAGTATGCGGGCGCCCCCCTGCCCGAGCCCCATGGCGGCCCGGCGCGCCTGCTCGCGCCGCATCTCTACTTCTGGAAGAGCGCCAAATGGCTTCGGCGCTTGGTGGTGTCGCCCTATGACCGCAAGGGGTTTTGGGAGAAGCTCGGCTATCACAACCGCGGAGACCCGGCGCGCGAGCAGCGCTATCGCGGCCTGGACGACCGCGATTTCCGCCGCACGCTCGACCCGGAAGTGTCGCGCCGCATCCGAGAGGAGCGCCGCAAGCCGCGTTCGGACCGGTAGCGCCCGCGCGCCCCGCCCGGCGCCGCGGCGCCGCGCCGTCCGGAAGCTTCCGCCCGACCTTATCCGCCCGACCTTATCCGCCCGACCTTATCCGCCCGATTGCGGACGTCCCCGCGAGCTCGCCTGCGCGCGGAAGACGGCAGGGCGCCTTGGAGCCTCCGGACTTCATCGAAGCTGTCGGGACTGAGCGCGCTCAGGGGCCGGGCGGCGGCGGGGACGCCCCGAGCGCCAGGATCGGGTAGAGCGACAGCACCAACAGCCCCGCCATCAGGCCGTTGAACAGCCGTCGGCGCGCCGGTTCGGCGAGGAAGCCGCTCAGCCGGCCGCCGATCCAGGCCCAAGTCGCGACCGCCGGCAGGTTCACCGCGCCGAAGATCAGCGCCACGAGGGCCGTCGCCGCCGGGCCGTTGTCCGGCGCGTAGACCGTCACCGCGGTCAGCGCCATGCCCCACGCCTTGGGGTTCACCCACTGAAAGGCCGCGGCTTCAAGAAAGCTCATCGGCCGGCCGGCCGCCATCCCCGGCGCGGCGGGAACCGCGTTGGCGATCCGCCATGCGAGGTGGAGGAGATAGGCGGCGCCGGCGATCGTGAGCGCCGTCCGGGCAAGCGGAAAGATCTCGAACAGCGACGCGGCGCCGAGACCGACCCCGAGCGCCAGCAACACGAAACCGAGGCTGACGCCCAAAAGATGCGGCACGGTCCGCCGCACGCCGAAATTGGCCCCCGAGGCCATCAGCATGAGATTGTTGGGCCCCGGCGTGATCGAGGTGGCGAAGGCGAAGGCGACAAGCGCCAACAGAAGATCATGCGTCATCATGTGCGCAACATTATGCATCTCAGCGCGCAATGAGATTGCAAAAAACTCGCGTCAGGCGATAATTTCAGAATAATTCAGCGCTATGGACCATGTCGACGAAAACATATTGCGCGTCCTGTCGCAGGAGGGGCGGATCAGCAATCTGGACCTCGCCGCGCGCGTCGGCCTGTCGCCGTCGGCGTGCCTGCGCCGGGTGCAGGAGCTCGAGCGCCGGGGCGTGATCAAAGGCTATCGGGCGGTGCTCGATCGCGCCGCGTTGGGCGGGGGCTTTCTGGCCTATGTCGCGGTCGGCCTGTCGAGCCACACGAAAACGTCGCAAGAGGCTTTCGAGAAGGCGATCGGCGCCGCGCCGGAGGTGCTGGAATGTCATAATGTGACGGGCGCGGTGGAGTATCTGCTTCGGGTCGAGGTGGCGGATCTGACCGCTTATAAGCGGTTTCACACCGACGTCCTCGGCGCCTTGCCCCAGGTCGCGCAAATCACCTCGTATATCGTGATGGCCTCGTCGAAGGACCGCCGCGGCTGACGCCGGAGGCCCCGTCGGGCGGCGTCGCCCCGCCAGGAGGCCGCTCGCCAGGACGCGGATCGCCAGGACGCGGATCGCGCTGTCAAGAGCCGCGACCGGCGGAAGCGGATCGGGACCTATGATCTTGGTCGCAGCGCGATCTGAAAAACTCGGGCATGAAGATGGCGTCGCGGGTCGTCGCGGTCCCCCTTCATGGCGGGCCCTGCACTCCCCCCTCATAGGTCTTCGGCGCTGTCCCCCCTCTCTCTCGCGCCGAGGGCCGCAGGCTCGTCAGGTGGTCCTTCATCCCCGTTTGGATCGCCAATAGCGACGGCCCGCGACGACCCTCCAGCCCGGCCTCGGCCCTGGCGGCCTCCATGACGCGGGCGCGCGCTCGAAGCGGCGCGACGGCGCGAGGCCCGCGCTATCGAGAGACGCGGCTCTCGGGCGCGCCCGGTCGCGCGGTCGCCAGCGCGGGCGCGATCACCGCCGCCTCGGTCGCGGCGCTCGGGTCGGCTGTCGGATCGGCGTCGAGCCCCGCGCTCTCGCCCTCCGCGAGGTCCGCCTCGGGCGCGTCGTCGTCAAACAGCCGCAGGCGCTCGAGCGACGAGGGCGCGTCGCGCCACGGATAGCCGGCCCGCGCGAGCCGCTCGCCCTCGGCGAACAAACGTCTCAAATAAGCCGGGTCGAATTCGTCTCCGCCCGGCGCGCTGAAATCTTTCGGCACGGCGGCGAGCTTGTATTCCAAATTCTCGCGCTCAGCCAAAAAGTATATACGAGACTGGTCGCCGCGCGATTGGGCTCGGATCAACTCGCTGATGGTGGTTCCGACCACGCCGCTCAAGGTCTCTTCGGTGGGCTGATAGGGGGCGCGCAGCTTGTTGTTCTGGATCAGCCAAAGCGTCGGCTTCAGAGGGCCGAACATCGCGTCCCGCATCTCGGCGGTGAGCGCCGGGACGGCCAGAACGATCGAATTCATCACCCCGCCGTCGACATGCATCTCTTGATAGACCCGCCCGTCGAGGGCCACGTCGATGAAGACCGGCGGCGCCAGACCCGGGATCGACGCCGAGCCGAGCAGCACGTCGCGGAACAGCTGCACCCGTTCGGGCCGGTCGGAAGCGGCGATTTCGCCCATGTTCCAGGTGATCGGCCGGCGCGCGTCGAGATTGGTGGTGCCGACGAACAGGCGCCGCCCTTTGCGATGTTCGGCGGCGACGGCGTCGAGCAGCGCGTCGTCCACATGCCGGGCGATCAGCCGTTTCAGCGGCGACGCGTCGCCGAGCGACAGGGCCCCGCCGATTACGCCCAGCACCTCGACCTGGACGATGTCGTCGCGGCCCTTGAGGTCCATGAACATCTCGCGCAGGCGGTCGTCATAGTCGGGCCCGAGAAACGCGTAAGGCGCCATCAGCGCCCCGATGCTGACGCCGGTGACGATCTCGAACTCCGGCCGATCGCCATGGGCGCTCCACCCGTTCAGAACCCCTGCGCCGAACGCGCCGTCCGGCCCGCCGCCGCTCAGCAGCAGCACATGCGCGACGGCCGGCCCGTCGGGACCGTCCGGGCGCGCCAAGATCGGCAACCGGTTCGCGCGCCAGGCCTCGACGTCGAACGCGTGCTCGGGCAGCGGCTTGTCGCCAAAGAACCGCGCGTAGGGAAACTCCGGAACCCGCGCCTTGAAGTAACGCTCCGCCGGGGTCGGCGTGCGCGTGATCGACGCGCAGCCGAAAAGCAGCGCCGCCGTCAGCAGCGCGGCGAGCCCGGCCCGAAATCGACCGAGGCGCGTCGGTCGCTCGTCGCGGTTCAGTCGGTCTTCCATGAAACGCCCCGTCGCCGTCGCGCGCTGACCCTCTGCCGACGAGGTCATCACACCTGGGGCGCGGGGCCAAGCGAGGCGACCGGCCGCGCTTAGCCGCATGCGGCGCCTGGGCGCCGGACGCGACGCTTGCGGACCGGCGCGGAACGGTCTACCTCAAACCAGCCCGCCCAGGGCCCGTCGGTCGGCGAAGACTCGCTCACCGGCGTTTTTTCGTTTTTTCCGGCCGCGCCTGCGCGGTCGGGCCCCATGGCCCTGTTGGGGCCGCCCAACCGCGTGCTTAGGTGGCGCTCAGAGGATCTGACCTTCCCTGAGCCTCGCGAAAGGCGACCGCATGTTCGAAGCCCTGTCCGAACGCCTGTCCGGCGTGTTCGACAAACTGACGCGCCATGGCGCGCTGACCGAAGCCGACGTGCAGACGGCGTTGCGCGAGGTGCGCACGGCTCTGCTCGAGGCCGACGTCGCGCTGCCGGTCGCGCGCGACTTTGTCGGACGCGTCAAAGCCGAGGCGGTCGGCGCGAAGGTGCTGAAGTCGGTCACGCCGGGTCAGATGGTCGTCAAGATCGTCCATGACGAGCTGATCAAAACCCTGACCGGCGAAAAGGAGACCGAGACCGGGCTGCGCATCGACAGCCCGCCGGCCCCGGTGATGATGGTCGGGCTTCAGGGGTCGGGCAAGACGACCACCACCGCGAAACTCGCGAAACGGCTGAAGGAGCGGCACAACAAGAAAGTGCTGATGGCCTCGCTCGACACCAGCCGGCCCGCGGCGATGGAGCAGCTGGCTATTCTGGGAACCCAAGTCGGCGTGGACACCCTGCCGATCGTCGTCGGCCAGTCCCCGGTCGACATCGCGAAGCGCGCCAAACAACAGGCGAGCCTCGGCGGCTATGACGTGTATCTACTGGACACCGCCGGCCGCATGCACGTCAACGAAGAGCTGATGGCCGAAGTCGAAGCGGTGCGCGACATCGCGAAACCGCACGAGACCTTGCTTGTGGTCGACAGCTTGACCGGGCAGGACGCCGTCAACGTCGCGAAAAGCTTCAATGAGCGCCTGAGCGTCTCCGGCGTCGTCTTGACCCGGATGGACGGCGACGGCCGCGGCGGCGCGGCGCTTTCGATGCGCGCGGTCACCGGCCGGCCGATCAAGTTCGTCGGCGTCGGCGAAAAGGCGGACGCGCTCGAAGAATTCCATCCCGAGCGGGTGGCCGGCCGCATCCTGGGCATGGGCGACATCGTCACGCTGGTCGAAAAAGCGGCCGAGACGATGGAGCGCGAGGCGGCCGAGCGCCAAGCGAAGCGGATGATGAAGGGTCGTTTCGATATGAACGACCTGCGACAGCAGCTTGAGCAGATGCAGCAGCTCGGCGGCATGTCGGGCGTGATGGGCATGCTGCCCGGCATGGGCAAGATGCAGAAACAGCTCGAAGCGTCGGGCATGGACGACAAGGTTCTCAAGCGTCAGGTGGCCCTCATCCAGTCTATGACGAAAGAAGAGCGCAAGAAACCAGATCTGCTGCAAGCGAGCCGGAAGAAGCGAATAGCGGCCGGGGCCGGACTCGACGTGCAGGACGTGAACAAGCTGCTGAAGATGCATCGTCAGATGCAGGACATGATGAAGAAGCTCGGCAAGATGGGCAAAAAGGGGATGGCCCGCGGTCTGCCGGGAATGTTCGGCGGCAAGGGCGGCGGCATGCCTCCGGGCATGGGCGGGCTTCCCGGCGGGCTGCCTGGTCTTGGCGGGCCGGGCGGCGGATCGGCCGGCTCTCCGGGCGCCTCGTCGCCTGGCGGCATGCCGGGCGGATTGCCCGGGCTCGGCGGCCCGCCCGCCGGCGCGCCGCTGCCGCCGAACCTGGCGGGCTTCGGAAAAAAGAAATGACGGCGATCCCGACGATCGACACCGAGCGGCCGACGGCGCGGCCGCCGAGCCTGGCCGATTTCAACTCGCGCGGCGCGGTCTCCGCGTCGGACCGCGCCGCTTTTATCGGCGGCCCCACCCCGCCCGAGCGGTTGGGGGCGCGCGGCGCGCGCGACGACGCCCATTCCCGTCGCGGCCCGATGCGCGCGTTTCGCCATCCTGGGCCCGACGCCCTTTCGGAGGCCGCCGCATGACCGACCCGTCGACCAATCCGCCATCGGCGCCGGATCCCTGGGCCGAGATCAACCAGGTGCGCCGCAGCATCGACAATTTCGACAGCGCGCTCATCCACCTGTTGGCCGAGCGGTTCAAGCTAACCCGGCAGGTCGGCGAGTTGAAAGCCAAGTTCAACCATCCGCCGTCGTCGCCCGACCGCGAGGTCGAGCAACTCGCGCGGCTGCGCGCGCTCGCCGAGTCGTCGGGTCTCGATCCGGACTTCGCCGAAAAGTTCATCACCTTCCTGGTCCAGGAAGTGATCAGAAATCACGAAAAACTCCGGGGCTGAGCCCCGACATCTTTGCAGAGGACGCCAAAATCATGTCGATCAAAATCCGGCTCGCCCGCGGCGGCTCGAAAAAGCGCCCGTTCTATTCGATCGTGGCGGCCGACAGCCGCAGCCCGCGCGACGGCCGCTTCATCGAAAAGCTCGGCACTTACAATCCGCAGCTGCCGAAAGATCACGAAAAGCGGATCGTGATGGACGTCGAAAAGATCAAGGAATGGCTGGCGAAGGGCGCCCAGCCCACCGACCGGGTCTCGCGTTTTCTCGAATCCGCCGAGGTGATCGAGAAAAAGACGCGCGCCAATATGAAGAAGGCCGAGCCGGGTCAAAAGGCCAAAGAGCGCGCCCAGGAGAAAGCCGATAAGGCGGCCGCCGCCGAAGAGGCCGTGCGCGAGGCCGAGGAAGCCGCCAAAGCCGCCGCGGCGGACGCCGGAGCCGCCGGCGGCGAGGAAGCCGCCGCTGAAGAGGCTCCGGCCTCCTGAAGCCGACCGGCGACGCGTCGGCGGGGCGCGGCGCGTTTCGAGGGCTCGTCATGGCGTCCGACGCGAAACCGCGATCAGTCGACACGGCCCGCCGGGTCTGCCTCGGCGCGATCGCGGGGGCGTACGGCGTGCGCGGCGACGTGCGGCTGAAACCGTTCACGGCCGATCCCGAGGCGATCGCCGGCTACGGCCCGCTAGAGACCGAAGACGGCGCGCGGAGCTTCGAGATCCGCCTGACCGGCCTGGTGAAGGGCGGCGTGTCGGCGCGGCTGTCGGGCGTGGAGACTCGCGAGGCCGCCGAGGCGCTTCGGGGCACGCGGCTCTACGCCCCCCGGGCGGCGCTGCCCGCGCCGGACGACGCCGAGGAGTTCTATTACGCCGACCTGATCGGACTGCGGGTCACGGCGCTCGACGGAACCGCGCTCGGCCGCGTGACCGCGGTTCAGAATTACGGGGCCGGCGACATGCTCGAAATCGCGCCCGTCGGCGGCGGCCCGACGGCGCTGCTGCCTTTCACGCGCGACACCGCCCCGCATATCGACCTCGCCGCGGGCGAGCTCGTCGCCGATCCGCCGCGCGGCCTGTTCGGCGACGACGACGCGGAGGCCCCGTGACCCAGTTCGCCTCGGTAGGGCCGGGGGCCGGGCGATGAGCGGCGCGCCAGCCCCCGCGTCGACGGGCGACCGTCGCCCTTGGACCGCCGCCGTGCTGACCTTGTTCCCGGAGATGTTCCCGGGACCTCTCGGATTTTCATTGGTGGGGCGGGGGCTTGAGCGACGGATTTGGGCGCTCAAAACACTCGACTTCCGCACCTTCGCACGCGATAAGCACCGCACGGTTGACGGGCCTCCGGCGGGGGGCGGGCCGGGGGTGGTGATGCGGGCCGAGATCGCCGCCGCGGCGATCGACGCGGCGCTGGCCGATCTTCCGGCGGAAACGCCGGTCCTGGCGCTCAGCCCCCGCGGCCGGCGGTTTGATCAGGCGCGGGCGCGGGCGCTCGCCGACGGGCCCGGAGCGGTGCTCCTGTGCGGCCGCTTCGAGGGCGTCGACCAACGGGCGCTCGACGCGCGCGGCGCCGAGGAGGTTTCGGTCGGCGACGCGGTGCTGACCGGGGGCGAGATCCCGGCGATGAGCGTGATCGACGCCTGCGTCCGGCTGTTGCCCGGCGTGGTCGGCGATCCGCAGTCGCTCGAGGAGGAGAGTTTCGCGCGGGGGCTGCTCGAGCATCCGCAGTACACCAAGCCCGCGGTCTGGGAAGGCCGGGCGATCCCGAAGGTGCTGCTTTCGGGCGATCATGCGGCGATGGCGGCCTGGCGGCGCGCCGAAGCCGAACGGACGACGCGAGATCGACGTCCCGACCTCTGGCGCGCGCACGATTTGCGCGGCGCGTCAGAGCAATCGGACGCGGACAAGACGAACAGAGGAGACGCGCAATGAACCTGCTTCAGCAGCTCGAAGCCGAGCACGCGGCCGAACTGGCCGAGAAAAAGGCCGTGGCCATCCCGGACTTCGGCCCCGGAGACACCCTCCGGATCGCCGTGCGCATTCAGGAAGGCGACAAAAGCCGAATTCAGAACTTCGAGGGCGTGTGCATCGCCCGCGCG
>CAZBIG010000048.1:0-3532 GCA_964491865.1 uncultured Neomegalonema sp.
CGGCCGCCGCTGACGCGGTCTGCGATCCTTGACCCCGGCGGCGGCGCCGCCGCTTTCCGATCCTGCGACGGCGGCTCCGGCGAGAAAGCGGCGCGGGCGGGCGGCGCAGGCGGACGGGACGGGGGGCGCGAGCGGGCGGCGCCTCAGGTGCCGGGCGCGGCCCGCTGCAGATAGAGGGTCGCGGCGAAGGCCGCGACGCCGAGAACGGCGTAGCCGGGCGCGCCCATGCCGGCGATCAGCACCGCGTCGTAAAGCGCGATCGCCGCGATCAGGCTGACCACCGCGCGCGGCACGTCTCCCGGCCCCCGCCAGCGCAGCAGGGCGACGCATTTCAGGGTCCAGATCGTGAAACCGAGCCACAGCAGCAGCGCGAAGGCCGATCCCCAAGCGATCAGCAGCCCCGCCAGGATCGGGATCGCCAGACTGGCCAGCGGCCAGAGCGCGCCGATCCGGTTCGAGGCTTCGGCCCGCGCGGTGTAAGTCAGCCCGACGATGTGGGCGAACAGGCCGGCCGCGCCGAGCCACACCGCCGCGGTCGCGCCCTCGGGGCCGAGGGCGTAGGCCGCGACCGCATAGGCCGCGACCCGGCAAAAGCCCATCAACACCGGGCTCAGCCGGGTTTTTTTGTGGAGCAGATCATAGGCGACGACCGCCGCGCCGAGCGCGAGGCCCGCCAGCGCGGTCTCTGGGCCGAAGGTCAGGGTCAGGGCGAGGGCGAGCGCCAGCATCGCGGCGGCGCCGGCGCTGACGTCGGCGCGCCGGGCGAGGCCCTGGGGGATCGGCCGCTCGGCCCGCTCGGCGGCGTCGATCTCGGCGTCGACGGCGTCGTTCAGCCACATCCCGCCCAGGTAATAGAGCGAGAGGATCAGCAGAACGCTCAGGGTTTCGAGCGGCCCGAAAGCGGCCCCCGCGAGCGCGCCGGCGGCCAGCGCGTTGGTCCAGACCGTGGGCAGGTTCGAGGCGCGCCCGAGCACGAAGGCGGTGCGCAGCGACATCGGCGCGGGCCGCCCCGCCAGCCGCTCGAAGAAGCCGGTCATCGGGCGTCCTTTCGCTCGGACGGGGCGCTCGACAGGCGCGCCCGCGCCCAGGCGAGCTCGCGCGCGATCATGGCCTCGACCGGGCCGGCCTGCGCGGCGACCGCGTCGGGCAGCACGTCGAAGGTGTAGGTCTCGATCTCGAGATGCGCGCAGATCGGGCGGCGGCGGTGGCGGTCGAGCACGCGCGCGAGCTCGGCCTGGGTGCTCTCGAAGGGCGGCGCGGTTTCGGCGAACACCGGCACGTGGAAATGCACGCGCCAGGCTTCCTCGGCGGCGGCCCGCTCGGCCTGCGGATCGGCGGCGGCTTCGGCCAGGGCGGCGCCGAGATCGACGTGACGCCGGAGCCGCCCGTCCGGGCCGCGCGCGACCACCTGATGCAGATAGGTCGGCTCGTCGAAGGCCGCGAGCGCCGCGCGCGCCGCGGCGTCGGCGCGCGGCGCGGTCAGAGCCGCGGACAGCTGCAGCTTGTGCACCGGGACGCCCGCGGCCTCGAGCGCGTCGAGGCTGGCCACGGGGTCTTCGAACGCGACCGCCGCGTGGCAGACGTCGAAGCAGAGGCCGAGATGGCGGGGCAGGGCCTCGGCGGCGGCGGCCGTCGACAGCCCGGCGAGCGCGCCGAGGCGGCTCGTCGCGGCCTCGGTGAACAGATGCGCCTCGAAAAAGGCGATCGCCTCGGCGGTGGTCTCGAACAGGCATTCGGGTTCGGGCTCGATCGCCAGGCGGACGATTCGGCCCGTGCGGTCGGCGAGCCGCGCCGCATGGGCGGCGAAGCGCAGATAGTTCTCGGCGATCGCGACTTCATGGCCGCGCCCGTCGGGCCGATAGCCGCCCGGAACGGTGGACAGGCTCGCGTCCTCGGTCAGCGCCGCCATCACGTCGGCGAGGGCGCAGCTGTAGGCGAGCCGCTCGGGCGCGCGCCAGTCGGGGCGGTAGACCGCCTCCTTCACCCGGACGCCGTGGAAGGCGCCGAACGGAAAGCCGTTGACGGTGAAGGCGTCGAGGCCGCTCTCCTCGAGCGCGTCGCGGAGCGCGCTCAGCCGCGCCGGGTCGCGCGCCGCTTCTTGGGTCGCGGCGGCGGTCAGCCGCAGGCCGTAGCCCATGGGGGCGTCGGGCGAGACCGCCGCCTTCACGGCTTTGGCGTGGGTGCGCGCCGCCTCGATCGCGGCGTCGAGGCTCTCGCCCGGATGCACGTTCGCGCAATAGCAGAGGCGCCCGAGATCGCGCCCGGTCTCGTCCGAGAGCCGCATCAGCCGGTCTCGCTCAATTTGAGCCAGTCGGCCGCCTCGATCATCAGCGCCTCGTCGATCTCGTGGACCTCGCGACCCGCGCCGATCCGATCGAGCATGGTGACCGACAGTCGGCCGCCCAGATGCTCTTGGAACTCTTGCAGGCCGCGCAACAGCGCCGGGCGGTTGTCGCCCGCCGGGGCGAGCAGGGCGGGGTGCCAGAGCGTGAAGCCCAGACGTTTCAAGAGGTCCCAGATCCGCTCGTCCTGGCCGCGCGGCAAAAGGCCTTTCAGCACCGAATAGCGCGCGTCGAGGGCGATGCCGATGGCCACCGCCTCGCCGTGGCGCACGGCGTGGTTGGTGAGCGATTCGAGCTTATGCGCCGCCCAGTGGCCGAAATCGAGGGGGCGCGCGCTGCCGCTTTCGAACGGATCGCCGCCTTGGCCGATCTGGGCCATGTGCAGCTCGGCGCAGCGCTGGATCATGTATTCGGTCGCCGTGGCCTCGAAGGCGGCCAGTTGATCGGCGTCGCGCTCGAGCCGCTCGAAGAAGGCGGCGTCGCGGATCAAGGCGACCTTCACCGCTTCGGAGACGCCCGAGATCTTGTCGCGCCGCTCGAGACTGTCGAGCAAGTCGAAATCGTTCAGCACGGCCCAGGGCGGGGCGAAGCTGCCCATGAAGTTCTTCACGCCGTGCAGGTTGATCGCGTTTTTGACGCCGACGCCGCTGTCGTTTTGCGACAGCACGGTCGAGGGCAGGCGAACATGGCGGACGCCGCGATGGGCGATCGCCGCGGCGAAGCCGACCGCGTCGAGCATCGCGCCGCCGCCGATGGCGATCAGGTAAGAGTGCCGATCCAGACCGAGCTTGTGGGCGTCGTCGAGCAGCGCTTCGACGGTGTCGAAGGACTGCTTGATGCGCTCGCCGCCCGGCACGACGCGCGGGGGCGCGATCAGCTGCATCGCGTCCGCATGGGCCTCGGCGTAAGCCTCGACCCGGGCCACGAGGTCGGGGCGGGCGGCCGCCAGACCGTCGTCGATCGCGACCAGCGCGCGGTGGCGCTTGTCGGGCTCGCGCAGCGCGAGCGCCTCGATCAGCGAGCGATTGGACGGGTCGAGCAGACCCCGGCCGAACACGACGGGAAAGCGGAAAGGTACGCTGAATTCCTGCCAGTACGTCGTCGCAGCATTGAACATTCGATGTCTCCCCGTCGCCGATCTGACGCTGACGGCGTGCGCGCTCGGTCGATGCAAATCCGCGGCCACGCTC
>CAZBIG010000048.1:3632-12049 GCA_964491865.1 uncultured Neomegalonema sp.
GCGGCGGCTGCAAGCGCTGAAACTTTCTGGTTCGCGGGACGTTCTGGTCGTTGACACGCCGCGACGCGCGGATAGAGTGAACACAGGAAGAACATCAAGGGCGGACAGAGATCATGGCGCGTATCTTTGCAGCAGGCGAGGCCCTGGACGGCGCGTTCGGCGGCGCGGAAAAAACCCCGGGTCGGGGCGCGGCCGCGGCGCTGGCGGAAGCTTGGGGCCGAATCGGCAGACAGGTCTCGTCGCGGCGCGCGGCGGGCCGGACGGCGCAGGATCAGCGGGCGCAGAAGCAGCGGGCGGCGGAGCGGCTGGTGGCGGATCCGCTGGCGGCGACGGGGGCTCGGCCCGTGGGGGTCGACGGCGTCGGGCGCGCGGCGGGCCCCGTGCCGACCGCGCGGGCGCGGGCCGTTGAGCGCGAGACGGCCGCCGAGCGCGCGGTGTTGCGCGCGGTCGCGATCCGCGGCGGCGAGGTGTGCCGGCACGGCGCGGGCGCCACGGCGCGGTGGCGCACTGTCGACGTCGACGGCCGGTTGACCGAAGAACTGTCCGCCGCCGCCGCCGAGCGGCTCGCGGATCGGGGGCGGTTGAAACTGAAGCGGTTCGGTTTCGACGGCGCGATCTACGGCGTGGTGTGACGCGCGGGCCGACCATCCGGCCGCGCCGGCGCGGCGGGGTCTTGCGGCGCAGACTTGCGGCGCAGACGTGCGGCGCGGGCTGGCGGCGAAATCCGGCGGCGGCCGCGCTCGGGCTGCGGTTCGGCGGCGCGAAGGGGCGGCCCGGGTGGCGTCAGACCGACCCGTTCACGACATTTTCGAACAGGCGCTTTTTCTCGGGCAGCAGGGTGTCGAAGCCGTAGCCTTCCAAGATCTTGGCGCGCGCCGCGACGCGGAGAGGCCGATACTCATCCGGGCGGTCGAGCACGTCGCACAGCATCTCCACCAGCCGGTCGCGGTCGTGATAGTCGACCAGGAGGCCGTTTTCGCGATCGGTGATGAACTCGCGCACCGGCTCGGTGTCGGAGCACAGCATCAGGCAGCCGCTCGCCATCGCCTCCATCATCGACCAGGACAAGACGAACGGCACCGTCAGATAGGTGTGGACCGACGACGCTCGAAGCACTTGCTGATACTGATCGCGCGGCAAAAGCCCGGTGAAATGAACGCGGCTCAGGTCCAGATCCAACTCTTCCAGAGCGCGGGTCTTGTACGATTTGCCGTCGGCCGGCTGCGAGCCGTACGCCACGCGGTCTTCGCCGACGATCACGGCATGGGCGTTCGGCCGGCGCTTCAGCACCTGCTCCAGCGCCGACATGAATTGCGGAAAGCCCCGATAAGGCTCCATGCCGCGCGCCACATAGGTGATCAGCTCGTCGACATGGCTGAGATCGAGCTCGGGCAGTCGCAACCGGGCCTCCTCCGGCGTCGCCGCCGGCCGATGCGCCTCGGTGTCGATCCCGTCATGCTGCACCACGAGCATGGGATCGAAAATTTTGGGGAACGTGCTTTTCTGGAACCGGGTCGGCACCAGCCCGATTTCAGAATTGGCCAGATCCATGAGAATTTGCGCGTTGCGGCTGCGCGAGGACAGGTCGCTATCGCTGAACTCGGGCCGCTCGCCGAAGAATTGCACGTCCGGCGCTTCGCGCGTGTAGTACCACTCGTAATACCCAATGAACTTCGCGTCGGGCCAAATCTCTTTCACATACATTCCGGGGCCCCAGCCCGAGTGCGCGACGATCAAATCCGGCGAAAAGCCCTGCTTTTTCATCTGAAGCGCGGTGCGGGCGACGGCCTGGCCGTGCAGCACGGCCTTCTCCCAACTGACCGAATAGGGGTGGACGCCTTTGTTCGGTTCGCGGTGGGGCTTATAGCGCACGATGCGGCCGCCCTCGTGCGTGTTGAAATCGCCGGCGCGCGCGGTGCCCCAAACGACGTCCCATCCCTGCTTCGCCAGATACGCCCCGACATGGCCGAACTGAGCCGGAAAATTATTGTGTAGAAACAAGACGCGCATCGCTACCTTCCCGTCCCAAGTCTGTCCGACGCTTTCGGGGGCGCGCCCCTCGCAAACGGCGCGCACTCTGAGGCGGGCGGGCCGCAAAAGCCAGTGCGCTTGCGCACAGGGCGAAACGGGCTCGGCGCGAGCAATGCGGCGTTTGCGCTCGCCCGCGCATCGTTGTCGGCGCGACGGCCCGCCGCGCCCGAGATCTAAACGGCGCGGCGCCGCGCCCGACATCTAAGCGGCGCGTCGCCGCGCTCAGGAGAGTAGCATGGCCAAGACACGCGACCGCGCCGCGCCGCGGCGGATCAACCTGGCGCTGCAAGGCGGCGGCTCTCACGGGGCGTTCACCTGGGGGGTGCTCGACCGCCTGCTGGAGGAGCCGAGGATCGAGATCGTCGGCGTCACCGGCGCCTCGGCCGGCGCCATGAACGCCGTGGTGCTCGCCGAAGGCTATTGCGGCGGCGACCGCGACGGCGCCCGGGCCGCGCTCACCCGGTTCTGGACCCGCATCGGCGAAGCCGCGGCCTTCAGCCCGATCAAACGCTCGCCGCTCGGCCAGGCCGCGGGCGCCTGGAGCCTCGACACCTCTCCGGGGTATCTGTTCTTCGACCTGCTGTCGCGCCTGGCGAGCCCGTACGACCTCAATCCGTTCGACTTCAATCCGCTGCGCGACGTGCTGTCGGGCCTGGTCGATTTCGATCGGGTGCGCGCCTGTCGCGGCCTCGAAGTCTTCATCTCGGCGACCAACGTCCGGACCGGCCGTTCTCGGGTGTTCTCGCGCGAGGAGATCGGGGTCAACCACGTGCTGGCCTCGGCCTGTCTGCCCTTCATGTTCAAAGCGGTCGAGATCGACGGGGCCGAATACTGGGACGGCGGCTTCATGGGGAACCCGCCGCTCTATCCGCTGTTCGACGCCTCGCCGGCCGACGACGTGGTGATCGTTCAGATCAACCCGTTCGAGCGCCCGGAAAGCCCGCGGTCGGCCCGCGAAATTCTCAACCGGTTGAACGAGATCACGTTCAACGCGTCGCTCATTCGCGAGTTGCGCGCGATCGATTTCGTCAGCCGGTTGATCGACGCCGGCCGCATGGAGGGCACCGGCTACCGCAACGTGTTCGTGCACATGATCGGCGACGAGACGACCCTGGCGGCGCTCGGCGCCTCGTCGAAACTGAACGCGGAGCCCGCGTTCCTGACCATGCTGCGCGACAGCGGTCGACGCGCGGCCGAGCAATGGCTCGAGACCCATTTCGACGCGCTCGGCGCACGGTCCTCGCTCGATCTGGCGGCGTTGTTCGGAGACGAAACCGACGCGCTGGCCGGCGAGCGGATCGACCGGGTCGCGCGCTACACGACCGGCGAGGGCGACGCCTCCGGCCCTGGCGAGGGCGACGCCCCAGGGCCTGGCGAGGGCGCTCTGAAGCGCGGTTAAGACGTCGGCAAGTCCGATCGGATACGCTCAACTTTAGTAATAACTCGAAGTTTAGAGAGCGTCGCTATGACCGCAGCCGCCGTTCAGCCGATCACGCCGCCATCCGCTCCGTCTCTGCTTGAGCGCGAGCGCGAATTGCTGGACAGCTTGCCCGAGAACGCGGCCAAGATCGTCGAAGAACTGCAGCGCGAAATGATCCGGGCCCACCGGTACGGCCGGCCGATGTCGTGCGTGATGTTCGGGGTCGACCTGCGCGACGCGGTTGGCAAGAATGTCGGGGCCGAGCGTCGGACTCAGCTGCTGCGGCGGATCCAGAACCGCGCGGGCACCGTGTTGCGCCAGTCGGATTACTTCGGACGTGTCGATGACAGCGCGGTCCTGGTGGTTTTGCCTGAAACAGACGAAGTCGGCGCCGAAATCGTCGCTCAGAAATTGCTGGCTGGCGGCAATACGCCGAACCTGATCGGTCAGTCAGCGAAGTTTTTCGACCGCGTGTTCGTCTCTTGGCGCGAACTCGAGATCGACGACTGCAACATCGCGCGGTTTCTCGACATGATGCGCGACATCGGGCTCGATTTCGCCGAGTTCGCCCGGCGGCCGATGGCGACGTTCTCGGGCTAAGCCGGCCCCGGCCGCACAGCGATCCGAGGGCCGACCGCGCGCGGACCCGCTCTTAAGCGCGGGCCGCGCGGCTGGCTTCGGCGGCGATCTGCTGGAGCGCCACGTCCGTCGGCAGAAGCGGCGCCCCGCCCAGGGACAAGGAGAAGCCGCGCCGTTCGGCGGCCGGCGCCGAAGCGGCCCGCTCGACGATCGTCGCCCCCGTCGGCGCCGTCGGCGCCGCGCCGCGCAGCGTTTTCAGACGGGCCGAGATGCGCGCGACCTCCTCAGAACGCGAGCGCATGTCGGTCATCACCAGCCGCAGCGCCGACAGCGCCTCTTCGAGCGCGGCGCGCTGGCCGTGTAGCGCGTCTTGACGCGCGTCTTGGCGCGCGTCTCGGCGCGCGGTTTCCGCCCGCGGGTCCGCGGCGGGCGACGCCGCCGAGTTGGACAAGGCCGCCGCCAGCGAGTCGAGCCGTTCCGCGACGGCGCTTTCAAGAACGCCGGCGCTGGTCGCGACCGTCGCCGACGGCGCAGCGCGCGCCGCGCCGGCCGCGCCCGTCAGGCGGTCCAACAGCGCGGACAAGCGGGTTTCGATCCGGGCGTCCACGCGGTTCGCGATCTCGTCGCCGACCGCGGCCAAAGCGCCGGCGGTTTCGGTTTTGACCGCGTCGATCGCCTCGGCGGCGCGCTGCGCGATCGCCGTCCGCGCGGCGCGCTCGGCGGCGCCGGCCTCTTCGACGCGGCGCGACAGATGGGCCGCGACGTCTTCGATCCGCACCTCGCAGGCCGCCCAGTCGATGGCTTTCTCGTCGCCCGCGCTCGACGGGGCGGGCAGCGCCAGCGTCGGGACGGTCTCGGCGATCGGCGTCACCGTCACGAGATCGCTCCAACCGGGCCCGAACAAGCGGCGCGACAGGATCTCGGGCAGCCGGGCCAAGCGTTCCGCGGGCATGCGCGCGGCGTCGACGGCGTAGCAGCGCGGTTCGACCCGCGTCACCCGGCCCGGGCAGAGCGCGCAGAGCACCGTCATCGCCAGCGTCTCGGGCTCGGCCCCGAGCGCGGCGGCGCCGGCGGCCAGATCGTCGAAGGCGGCAGTCTCGTCGGGGTCGGGTTCGGCGACGCGAACCTCATGGGTCGCGGCCCCGGCCTTCGCCAGTCGCGCTAAGCCGTCCGCGATGCGCGCCTCGCGGCCCGCGGGGTCGGACGTCGTGAAGGGGGTGTTCGGCGTTGCGCCGTCCTGTCGCATGGCGTTCGCGCTCCCATGTCTGCCCGGCGCCAGGGGCGTCCCCTCGGCCGTCTTCCGCCAGAGGCCCGGCTCGCGCCGCGCCTGTCCGTTGCGACCCTGGGCGAAACGGGGTTAACGCAGGCCTAAACAAGGCGGCGATGCGGCGCGATTTGGTAACGAAGCCGACGCGGCGCGGATCGGGGGGACAGGACGATGGACGACGGGCGGGACGCCCTCGACGCCGAGATGCGGCGCTTCGTGGTCGAGACCGAGGGCTTTTATCCGCCCGACGTCGCCTGTTGGACCGTCGAGGAGCAGCGCGGGGCTTATGACCGCATGGCGGCGCATTTCCGGGCGCCGAGACCGGCGGGGTTGACGGTGCGCGACGAGACCTCGCCGGGGCCCGCCGGACCGGTGCCGGTGCGCCGCTACCAGCCCGGCGCGGCCCTGCGCAGCGCCGCGCGCGTCGTGTATTTCCACGGCGGCGGCTGCGTGCTCGGCGGCCTCGACAGCCATGACGACGTGTGCGCGGATCTGGCCCATCGGCTTGGTCTCGAGGTGGTCTCGGTCGACTACCGGCTCGCGCCCGAGCATCCGCACCCGGCCGCGTTCGACGACGCGCTCGCCGTCGCCGAGGCCGAAGCGCGCGCGCGGCCGGTGATCCTCGCGGGCGACTCGGTCGGCGGCGGCCTGGCTGCCGGCGCAGCCCTGGCGCTGAGGGGCTCGGCCCGGGTTCTCGGTCAAGCGCTGATTTACCCGTCGCTCGGGGGCGAAGCGCTCGATCTGCCGGCCTATCGCGCGCAGGCGGTCGCCCCGTTGCTGACCACCGAGGATCTGCGCGCCTATCAGGCGCTGCGCGCCGCGGGCGCGCCGCCTTGGTCGGACTGGCGTTTCGCGCCGCTGTCCGCGACGGACGTGTCCGGGGCGGCGCCGGCGGCCGCGTTCGCGGCCGCGCTCGATCCGCTGCGGGACGACGGGGCCGCCTGGGTCGATCGGCTGCGGGCGGCGAACGTGCCGGCGCGGTCCGAGATCGCCGAGGGGCTGTGCCATGGCTGCCTGCGCGCCCGGCGGCGGAGCGGGCGGGCGGCCGCATTCTTCGACCGGATCTGCGATGCGATCGCCGAGTTTGCGCGTATGTAGGTAAGGCTGCAAAATCTGGGGGGTGAGGAGTGAAAATCACAAAAAATATGGTGGCGCTTCGGGTCCGGTTCCGCATGATCCGCGCGGGCGTCGCGGCGAGTCGCCGGGGCGGCGCGCGGTGACGGCCGGGCTGTTCGCGCGGCTTTGGGGCGCGGCCCCCGACCCGTACGCGAGAGACCGCGGCGCTGCGCAATCCGAGACGAGGGGAGAGACCGAGATGACCGACACCCGAGAGATCGGCACCTACGACCGCTACGCCGAGTTGCCGCCCTTGCCGCTGCCCAGCTTGGCGGACACCGCCGAGCGCTATCTGGCGACGATCGAGCCGTTGGTCGACGCCGCGGCCTTCGCCGAGGCCAAAGCCGCGCTCGACGCGCTGCAGGCCCCGGGCGGCGCGGGGCGCGCGCTTCAGGCCGCGCTCGAGGAAAAGGCGCGGACCACCGACAACTGGCTTGCCGACTGGTGGGACGACGTCGCCTATCTCGCCGCGCCCGACCCGGTGTTGCTGAACTCGAACTTCGGGATTTCCGTCGATCCACGCCTGCCGAGCGACGATCCGGCGACCCGGGCGGCGGAAGTCGCCTGCCGGACGCTCGATTTTTATGTGGCGCTTGCGAACGAGACGCTGCCGCCCGAGACGGCGGGCCGCGATCGGACGCCGATCGACATGTCGTTTTTCAAACGCATTTTCGCGACCACCCGGGTTCCGGGGCGTCTGAAAGACGCGATCGTGACCGCGTCGGTCTCGGAGAGCCGGCATCTGTTGGTGCTGAAGCGCGGTCGGGCCTTCACGATCGACGCCCTGGACGACGAGGGCCGCGCCGTGACCGTGGCGGACCTCGCCGCGGCGTTCCAGGCGATCATCGATCAGGTCGAGGCGGACCCGGCCCCCGCCGCGCCGATCGCCGTGCTCACCACCGAGCGCCGCCCGGTCTGGGCCCTCGAGCGCGAGAGGCTGTTGGCGGATCCGGAGAACGCCGCGGCGCTCCACCGGGTCGAGACGGCGCTGTTCGCGGTGTATCTCGACGACGTCTCGGCCGACACCTTCAACGCGACCGCGCGCAACGCGATCGCCGGCGTCCCGGGCCAGCGCTGGATGGACAAGACCTTCGCCTATGTGGTCGACGCCCGCGGGCGGGTGTCGCAGCATGGCGAGCACTCGACCGCCGACGGCATGCAGCATGTGACGATCTTCGACCATGGCTGCGACAAGAGCCAGATCGGCGTGTTCCGGGCGCGGCCCGCGGAGCAGGTTCGCCGCCGCCCCGATCTCGCGCCGGCGCCGGTGGTCTGGAAGCCGCGCATTGAAACCCTGTCCGCGATCGCGGCGGCGACGGCGCATTTCGAGGCCATGATGGCCGATTACGACGTCGAGGTGCTGCATTTCGACGATTTCGGCAAAGACGGGATCAAGCCGCTCGGCGCGGGGCCCGACAGCTTCGCGCAGCTGGCCTATCAATTGGCGTACTGGCGTCTGCACGGAAGGGCGCCGAAGACCTATGAGAGCGGGCAGACCCGCGCGTTCCGGCTGGGCCGGACCGAGACGATCCGGACCGCCTCGACCGCGTCGCGGCGCTTTTGCGAGCTGATGGCCAAAGCGTCCCCGGACGCGCCCGCCGGCGCCGAGGCCGCAGCGGCCCTCCGCGAAGCCTTCGCGATCCATGCGCGCCGCGGCAAAGAGGCCGCCCAGGGCCAGGGGGTCGACCGGCATCTGCTGGGCCTGTCGCTGATCGCTCGGGAGCGCGGCGAAGAGGTTCCCGAGATCACTCTGCAAGAGGTCTGGACGCGGGGCTGGGAGCTGTCGACCGCGCAGCTGCCGATGACGGCGCTTTTGGTCAACAATTTCGGTCCGGTCGCTTATGCGGGCTATGGGGTGGCGTATGTGATCCAGGCGGGCGACGTGACGGTCCACGTCTCGAGCCATCGCTCGCATCCCGAGACCGACAGCCGGCGCTTCGCCGCGGAGGTCCGGCGCGCGTTTCACGAGATGCGCGCGCTGCTCGAAGCGCACCCCGCGGGCTG
>CAZBIG010000049.1:0-12017 GCA_964491865.1 uncultured Neomegalonema sp.
AGTTGAGCGTCGCATGGCTGATCGGCCGGCTGGGCGCGGCCGACGGCGCGGCGCCGCTCGAGGCGGTCCGGGCGCAAGCGGAGGCCGCCGCGGTGGTGCGCGGGCCGGCGACGGCGCAGCTGCTGCTGGGGATCGCGTTGCTCGGTTGGCCGCTGTCGCGCCTGTTCCCGCGGGTCGCGCGCCCCGAGCGCGGGGGGGCGCGGGAGGGCTTGCGGGGCGAGTTGCGGGGCGACCTGCGGGGCCTTGGGGCCGAGCTGTCGGCGCCGGCCCGGCTGGCGGCGCTGCTGATCCCCGCGGTCGCGACGCCGTTGCTGCTGTGGCGCGCGCCGATCGGCTTTTTGCCGGTCGCGGTGGCCGACTATCTGGCGGCGCATTTCCTGGTCTACGGGCTGCTGACGACGGGCGTGTTGGCGCTGGCCGGGGCCTTTCGCCAAACCGATCCCGCGCCCGAGGGGCGCCGAGATCCAGGGGCCTTCGTCCTGGCGACGTTGGCCTATCTGCTGTTTCTGGCGGGGTTTCTGGCCGCGTTGCACTGGAGCTTCACCAACCTGATCCCGACGCCCGAGCGTCTGGCGGTGATCGCCGCGGTCGGGGTGGGGGCGGCGGCGTTTTTCCTGGCCGACGCATGGGCGACGCGGGGACCGGACGCGCCGTTCTGGGCCGCGCCGCTGTCGAAGGTCGCGTTTCTGGGGTCGTTGGCGGCCGCGACGGCGCTCGATCTCGAGCGGCTGTTCTTCTTGATCGTGATCGCCGTGTTGGCGGTGGGCTTTTTTCTATTGTTCGGCCTGTTCTCGCGCTGGACCCGCGACGCGACCGGAGACCCGGCGGTGGGGGCCGTCGGGGCGGCCGTCGCTTTCGCCTGGTGCTTGGGCGCGACCTTTCCGATCCTCGGCTGAGCGGCGCGAGCGCCGTCAGCGCGGCGCGACCAGCCCGGGCCGCGCCGGCGGCGCGTCGAGCGCCGACACGGCCAGCCCGCCCGAGCCCGCCGCGATCAGCAGACCGACCGTCAATTGAACGCCCGCGAAAGCGATGCGGGCGCCGCCGGCCTCGGCGCGCAGCCGCGCGCCATCTCGGGCCCAGGCGGCGGCCAACCCCACGCCGGCCACCACGGTCCCGGTGCCGACCGCCATCGCCATCGCGCCGATCGCCCCGAGCCCCGGCAGCCCGACGCTCCAGGCGATGGCGAGCACGATCAGCGCGCCCGAGCAGGGCCGGACGCCGATGCTGAGGATCAGCGCCGCCGCGTCGCGCCAGCCTTCGATCCGCTCGGCCTCGTCCGCCGAGGGGCCGTGCCGGCACCCGGAGCCGCAGCCGTGCGCCGAGCCGTGCGCCGAGCCGTGCGCCGAGCCGTGCGATTGGGCCGCGCCCGCCGGCGCGGCGCCATCGCGCCTGGCGACTTGTCGGAGCGCGCGCGACAGGCCGCGCGCGCCGCGCAGCGCCAGCCACAGCCCGACCAAAGCGATCGCGGCGAACGAGGCGGGGGCGAGCAGCCGCTCGGCGACGCCGGTCGCCCAACTCGCCGACAGCGCAAAGAGGCCGAGGCCCCCGTACACCAGCGCGATCGCCGTCAGCCCTTGCGCCAGACTCGCCATGAAGCCGAGGCCCGCCATGCGCCAGGCGGTTCGTCGCGACGCCGCCGCGGCGCCGCCGACCAGCATCTTGCCATGCCCCGGTCCGACCGCGTGGGCGAGCCCATAGGCCAGGCAGGCGCCGATCAGACCCCAGGCCGCCCAGGGCTCGCCGGCCTGGGCGGCGCGCACCCCGCGCGCCAGCTCGGTCTGCGCGGTCCGCTGGACGTCCTGCGCCCAAGCCGCGATCTCGGCCCAGTGCGCCCAGGCCAGACCCGCCCCGCAGACGATGGCCAGCGTGCTCAGCGCGCCGAGCCACACCGCCAGCGGGGCGCGCTCGGCGCCGATCGCGCCCCGTTCCGTCAAGCGCCGCATGACAACCGCGCCTGATCCGCGAAGGTCGCGCCGATGTTCTCGTCGACGGGCGTCTCGGTCTGATCGAGCTCCGCCAGCAACTGCCGCAGCCTGACGATCTCGGCCGAGGGATCGAACTTCTTGAACGAGACGACGCAGCGTTCCGGCGCCGGGCCCACCAGTTTGGGCTCGGCGGGCGTGGTGACCTCGACATAATAGGTCGGATCGTACAGCTTCAGCAGCAGATCGCCCCGCGCCGGATCATGCGGCTCGGCGAGCGGCAGGTAGAGGCTCACCCCGAGCAGCCCGTCCGAGAGCGTGGCGCGCGCCGTCGTCGGCCGGTCGAGCGTCAAACGTTCGCCGCCGGCGCGCAGATCGGCGAAATAGTCCCAATAGGACAGCCCTTCCGCGGCGGCGGCGGCCATGGTCTGTTGCTCGTCGGTGGTGAGCGCGCCGTCCCCGTCCAAGTCGAGCCCCATCTCCTGGAGCGTGTAGAGCGTGTTCAGTTCATCGACGACATAAGCCACCCATAAACCCGCCACGCGGCCCTCGGCGTCGAACTCGAACGCGGCCTGGCCGTCGTAGAAGGCGTGCGGATGGGCGGCCGCCGGGCCGGCCAGACCGATCGCGACGAGCGCGGCGCCGGCGAGCCGTCGGAGGGTCGATCGATGCATGGGGCCTCGGTCGTTTCGGGCGTTCCGTCTGATCCGACATAAGGGCAAGAGGCCGTGGCGAAAAGCGGGCGCGGGCGGCGGCGTGAAACGCGCGCGCCGCCCGGAGCGCTCGGCTCGGGGCGGCGCGGCGGCGCCGAAGCGGGGGCGCGTCAGGCCATGAACGGCATGACGTTCGTGATGTGGTAGTAGTTGTCGTTATAGTCGTAGTTGACGCTATTGTAGTCGTGTAGAACGAAATACTCGTTCTCGACAATGTCGCCGGCGTCGTCGCGGACCGAGAAGAACCGCACCAGCCGGTCGTCGTTAGCGTTCAGACTGTTGTCCGAGTAGTCCTTGACGTCGTTGAACTCGAACACGATGCCGAAGGGGTCGGCCGCGTCGAAAGCGCCGCCGGCCGGCGCGCTCGAGCCCTCGAGCCGCGGGCGCACCGTCTGGCTGTCGATCGTCTCGCTCGAGAAGATCAGGGTCTCGCCCGCATCGTCGGTGGGATCGACCGCTTCCGGCGTGATCGCGTCCGGGTCGTAGATCGAGAAGCTATAGTCGCGCGGCGCGGTCCAGGCGCCGAACTGGGTCACCTCGATCTGCTGCGCGCTGTCGGCCTGGGTCCAGAACGCCGAGACCACCTCGTCGCCGATCGGATCCAAATCGTCGAAGCCCGCTTCGATCTCGCCCGGCAGACCGAAATCCGTGGTCAAGCCGAACAGCTCGGCGTTCTCGAGCACCGAGGGCTCGCCGCCGCCTTCGGGGTTGTTTTGATTCCAGCCCGCCAGATCGACCGTCAGGGTTCCTTCGTCCGGGTCGTCGGTCGTCACCGTCAGCGCGCCCGTCTGGATCCCGCGGCCGGTGTTCAGCGGGGTGAACAGCACCTCGACCGACAGGCTTTGGCCCGGGTTCAGCACGGTCTGCTGGTCGTCGCTCGGGTCGACGAACTCGAACGGGCCGGACAGGTCGAGATCCAGCAGCGTCAGCGCCCCGTCGCCCGTGTTCGAGATCTCGAGCGTCGCGGTCTCGCTGGTGCGATAGGTCTTGCCGTTGTTCGCCAGACCGTTTTCGTCGAGGTTTTTGATCGCGTTGAACACCAGCCGCGGCGCGTCGAGCACAAGCTGCTCGGGATTGGTCAGCTGCACGTCGCCGTCGGCCCCGGGAACCGGCGTTCCGCCGTCGTCCGTGCGCGCGACGATCCCGGCCAGGCCGAACTCGGTGGCGCCGTCGACCCCGGCTTCGGTTTCGACGATCGCGCTGCGGATGCCTGCGCCCGCGATCTCGAAGCGCGCCGCGTTGACGTAGGGCGACGCGAACGGCGCGCCCTGGACGTCTTGGTTCAGCACCACCGACGCAATCTCGGCCCCGTCCGCGTCGAAGGTCGTGACCCGGATGCGGTCCGCGTCGTCGATCGCCGTCAGATCCAGGGTCAACCGCTCGAGCGCCTGATCGAAGGTCAGCTCGAAGCCTTCCTGAGCGCCGTCGTTTTGGTCGAAGAACCGCGTGTTGTCCGAAACCTGGTTCAGGGTGTTGGCGGCGAGCCCGTTGTCGTCGCCGAAGAACTTCAGCTTGGTCGGGGCCGCGACGCCGCTATAGGCCGCGATCGTCACCGCGATCGCGTCGTCCGGGGCCGACCACAGCGTCGGGGCGGTCACGTTGTTCAAGCTGGCGTCCGCCGTCAGAGAGACCGTCTGACCGGTCTGCGGCGGGGTTCCGTCGACCGTCGGCTTCAGCAGCACGATCGAGGCGTTGGCCGGCCCGGTCGAGAAGCTCGAGACGTAGATGTTGCCGTTGCGCGTGTCCTCGACCAGGTCGAGCGGGTTCGAGAACCGCAGCAAGCCCCCGTCGGCCTGCTGCAGCGTCTCGGAGCCGTCGATCACGTCGCCGTTCTCGTCGCGGCGCAGCACCCGGACGCCGTCGCCTTTGGAGTATTCGGCGACCAGCAGCGACCCCGCCAGCGGGCCGGTCTGAACCTCGATCACGCCGTTGGGCGAAACCTTCGCGCCGAAGTCCCAGGCGAAGCCGCGATAATTCTCCTCGGGCTGCACGCCGACGTCATAGCCGACGAAGCCGCTGTTCGGGTTGGTGGTGACCACCTCGCCCGGATCCACGCCGGCGGTCGGGTTGCCGCCATTGAGCACGTAATAGTCGAGCAGCTGGTTCGGGTGCCCGTAATAACCGCCCTCTTCGACGTCGAAGAGATAGTCGTTGAGCGTGACCGCCCCTTCGATGCTTTGGTCGCCCGGCTGGTCGGGATCGTCCGGAATATAGCCGCCGGCGGCCGAGCCGTTGGTCGGCACGAACAGCCGCCCGTCGCTGGTCCAGACCAGGTCGTAGGCGTTGCGCACGCCCGCGCCGTAGATCTTGACCACGGCGTCTTCGGCGAACGGGTTGTAGAAGCCCGGCACCGAGCCGTCGGGGTTGCGCAGAGCGGTCGGCGTCGACTGGTCGCCTTCGACGGCGGGGTCGAAGTCGGCGACGTCGGTCTGCACGTCGAAGCCCCCGGCCGGCGGCTCGCGATCCGGATCGATCTGCAGCACCGCCGCGCTCAGCAGGCGCTCGTCGCGCAGGCCCCACGCCGGATCGGCCTCGCCGGTCGCGGTGTTCGAGCCTTGCGTCATGTAGAGCATGCCGTCCGGCCCGAATTCGAGGCTGTTGGCCAAGTGATCGCGCGTCGAACGCGGCAATCCGGTCAAATAGACTTGATACTCCGGGTTAAACGCCGGTCCGTCGGGGATCGACACTTTGACCACTTCGCCGGTGAACGCCTCGCCCGGCTCGAAAATCGTGTCGTTTCGCGTGATCCACAGCTCGCTGCTGTCGCCCGGCCGAAATTCGAGGCCGATGATGTTCTGCCCGAGATAGGTCTGGTCGACCTGTTTGTTCGACAGCTCGCCGGTCTCGGCGTCGAGGGTCCAGCGCACCAGCTCGCCGGTCAGCGTCGCGGCGTACAGGAATTGGCCGTCCGGGCTGATCGCCAGCGACGTCGCCCGGATGTCGGTGGCGACCGTGATGGTCTCGTATTGCAGCTCGTCGCCGGCGATCGGGCCGCCGTCCTCGCCCGTGGTGAAGGTGGTCGAGAACGGCTCGACCGGGTCGCCGTTCAGGTCGGCGACGCCGTCGATCCGCACCGTGTAGTGGGTGTTCGGGTCGAGCGCCTGGCTCGGGGTCAGGGTGATCGAGTCGCCGCCCGCGGTGGTGTTGGCCTGGGCCGGAATCGCCTCGCCGCTGCGGGTCTCGTAGAGCGTGACGGTCGAGCCGCTTAGGCTGTTCTCGTCGACATTGCCGCCCAGCTGCTGCAGCGACACGTCGAAGCTGAGGGCGACGTCGGTGGCGATGTCGGTCGCGCGGTCTTCGGGATCGCTGCCGGCGATCGCGGTCAGCGGCAGGTCGGGCAGTTCGACGATCTCGACATAGTTGATCTTGGTGTTCGCGCCGCCGACCGAGTCGAGCGTGAGCAGGCCGTCCGTCACCTCGACGACGCCGGTCGACAGCGTCCAAAGCGCCGGGTCGGCTGGGTCGAAGGCGGGCAGAAGCTCGACGCCTTCGGCGTTGACCACATGCACGCTGTTCGTGAACGCGCCGTCGCCCACGCTGACGGTCACCGCGTAGCGGCCGTTCTCGAGCGCGTATTCCCACGCCCCTTCGGCGCCTTTTTCAAAGTGGACGAGCGTGTCGAGACGCGGGTCGACGCCCTGCTCGTTGCGCTTCGAGGCGTCGGCGGTCTTGTCGAGCGGGTCGGAGCCGCCGACCGCCACCCAGCCGTAGCCGCGGTCGGCGTCGAACGCCCCGCCGAAATCGGCCGCGTAGCCGACCGGCGTCGGCGCGCCCGAGGTCTGAAAATTCACCTTCGCCGAGAACAGATCCGCGCCCGCCTCGGTCACGGTCATCTCGTCGATATTGGCGCCCGAGGCCCCGACGCTGGCCAGCGTGACGGTGTTCAGCCCTTCGTTCAGGAACGCGGTCGCGCTGACCTCGCCCCAGGTCGAGAACGAGCCCGTGGCGTCGAAGGACAGCGAGGGGTCGACGACGACGCCGTTCACCGTCAGCGCCAGCGGACGGTCGCCGCTCGACAGCGCATAGCGCCACGCGAGCGTGAAGACGCCGCTCGCCTCGGCCTCGATCGCGAAGGTCAGGCTTTCGCCCGCGTCGGCGGCGTAGTCCACATAGCCGGTTCCGTTGAAGCCCGCTTGCGCGCTCTCGACGGCGATGCCCGGACCCTCGATCACCGCGTCTTCGGCCTGATAGACGCCGTCGACGCCCGGGGTCGGCGTCGGGGCGACCGAGCCCGCCGGGGTGTAGCTCGCCTGCAGCAGCGCGAAGCCGGTCTTGCCGCCGTCGCTGTCGGCGCTGGCCAGATCGACCCTGCCGATCGCGTCGACGCCGAGATCGGCGCTGTCGAGCGTGAAGCGGAAGGTGCGCGAGGCGATCTCGGTCGCCGCCAGGCCCGGCTCATAGACCAGGTCGCTCACCACCGCGTCGTCGGCGTCATAGACGGTCAGGCGGACGCGCTCGTTCTTGTTCAGCTCGCCGAGGTCGAGGCTGACCGACGCCACCGGCGCGACGAAGTCCAGCACCAGGCGTTCCTGCGAGCCGGTCGCCGTGGTGTCGATCAGAAAGCCGTTGTCGAGCACGTCGTCGAGCGTGTTCACGCCCAAGCCGCGCCCCGGGGTGTTGGCGAGGGTCGCCGTCGCGCCGCTGTCGTTATCGGCGCTGATCAGCAGGTTGGCGTCCCAATTGGCGACGCCGACGACGCCGTCCGGCGCGCTCTCGCTTGAGAGCGTGATCGGCGCGCCGGGGGGCGGGGCGGCTTCTTCGGGCGTGTAGCTCGCCTGCAGCAGCGCGAAGCCGGTTTTCGCGCCGTCGCCGTCGGCGCTCGCGACTTCGACCCGACCGATCGGCAGGCCGCCGATGTCGTCGCTGGTCACCGTGAAGCGGAACGTGCGCGGCGCGAGTTCTTCGGCGAACAGGCCGGGCTCGTAGACGATGTTGCTGATCAGGTTCTCGTCTTCGTCGTACACCCGCAGGCGGACGCGCTCGGATTTGTTCAGCTCGCCAAGGTCGAGCGAGACTTCCGCGACCGGGATCGAGAAATCGAGCGCGAGGCCCTCTTGGCCCGCGCCGCTGGTGTCGATCAGTTGACCGTTGTCGACCACGCCGTCCAGCGTGTTGACGCCCAACCCGCGTCCGGCGGTGTTGCTGAGCGCGGCGGTCTGGCCGCCCTCGGCGAACGCGCTGATCGAGACGTGCTCATTCCACGCCCCGGTCCCGATAAGGTCGCTCGGCGCGCTGTCCGCCAGCAGCGTGATCGGTTGCGAAGTCGGCATCGTTCACCCCTATGACGTGGGCGGGTCGGGGGTCGCCGACCGCTCGGGTCGGACGCGCGTCCGGATCTCCGCCCGCGGCGGCCGCGCCGCCACGATTGCTGCGTTGCGCTCAGCCCGAGCAGCCGACCCGAGCCCGCCTCAGAGTGAGGCTGTCGAAGCGGGTCTGAGCAGGTTCGGCGCCAAGCCCGACGGGATCCCGTTCCCCTAAGTCCCGCGGTGATGCAGTCTTTGCTTCGTATGGCTCGATATGCAACATCACATTTTTGGTTAAGACCTGGAATAGAGCGGTTTTAGTTGTCTTAAGTCATGGAGAGGGGCTGGCGCCGACGCGGGGGGCGTCGACGCCGTCTCGAGAGCGGGCGGTTTGTCGCGTTTTTTTGAAGGGCGGTTCGCGCGCGGCCTGAGGTCGGTGGTCCCGCGGCGCGCGAAACGCGGGCGCCCCGCGCGCCTGTGAGGCGAAAGAGGTCTAAAGCGCGGGGGGGCGCCGCGTTGGAACCTGGCGTTCGCCGGCGCGCGCGATACGGTTCCGAGCGCACCAACATGAAGCGGCCATGTCGAAACCGGACAGTCTCTCGCCAGCCTTCGCGCTGGACCCCATCGCCTTTGACGCGCCGGTCGCGCTGATCGGCGGCGCGGCCTTCGACGCGGAGGCCTATGCGGCGGCGGCGGCCCGAACCGCCCGCGACGTCGCGGCGGACGGCGGGGCCGACGCGTTCGCGCCCGGCGCGGCCCCGCGGCTGGCGGCGGTCGTCGGCGACATGGACTCGGTGCGCGATCTCGCGGCCTGGCGCGCCGCGCCCGGCGTGACGGTGCGCGCGCTCAGCGAACAGGACAGCACCGACTTCGAGAAATGCCTCTACAGCGTGGCGGCCCCGCTCTATCTCGGCGTCGGTTTCCTCGGCGCCCGCTTCGACCACAGCCTCGCCGCGACGCATAGTCTGCTGCGCTACGCCGACCGGCGCGTGATCCTGATCGGCGAGACCGATCTGGTGTTTTTAGCGCCCCGGCGGTGGCGCGCGCGACTGGCGGTCGGCGCGCGCGTCTCGTTCTTTCCGATCCGTCCGGTGCGCGCGGTGGCTTCCCAGGGGCTCGCCTGGCCCCTGGACGGGTTGCGCCTGGCGGCGGGCGAAGCCATCGGGACCTCGAACCGCGCCAGCGCCGAGACCGTCGCGGCGCAGTTCGACGCGCCCGGCGCGGCGGTGATCCTCGGTCGCGAATGGCTCGACGCGGCGATCGAGAGCCTCGACGCCCCGGAAGCGCCGGAGGAGGGCGCCCCATGACCGACGACGTGGATATGACCGGCGCCGCGAACATGACCGACCCTGTCGATATGACCGGCCCCGTCGATCGCGACGCCGCCGCGCTGGTGCTGTTCTCGGGCGGCCAGGACAGCGCCACCTGCCTCGCCTGGGCGCTCGCGCGGTTCGCGCGGGTCGAGACCGTCGGCTTCGACTATGGTCAGCGCCACCGCGTGGAGCTCGAGGTCCGCGACCGGTTTCGCGCCGGCCTCGTCGCCGCGTTCCCGTCTTGGGCGGCGCGCCTCGGCCCCGACCACCGCTTGAACGCGGACGTGCTGAAGCAGCTCGGCGCGACCGCGATGACCGAGGCGCTGGCGATCGAGACCGGCGCGGCGGGGCTGCCCAGCACCTTCGTGCCGGGGCGGAACCTGTTGTTTTTCGTGCTCGCCGGGGCGCTCGCCTATCGTCGGGGGCTGCGCCATCTGGTCGGCGGCATGTGCGAGACCGACTATTCGGGCTATCCCGACTGCCGCGACGACGCGCTGAAGGCGCAGCAGGTCGCGCTCAGTCTGGGGCTCGACCGCCGCACCGTGATCCACACCCCGCTCATGTGGCGGGACAAAGCCGAGACCTTCGCGCTGGCCGACCGCCTGGGCGGGCCGGCGCTGCTCGAGCTGATCCTCGAGCGGACGCACACCTGCTATCTGGGCGACCGGTCCCGGCGCCGCCCCTGGGGCTATGGCTGCGGCGCCTGCCCCGCCTGCGATCTGCGCCGCGCGGGATGGGAGCGCTTCGCCGCGGGCTGACGGCCTTGCCCTTCCGCCCCGTCCCCGCGACAACCGAGATCGCGACGGGGGAGGGCGGATATGACCCAGGCCAGCGACCAGCGGACGGACTTCTTCATCTCGCGCGCGGGCGACGCCGCCGCGCTGGCCGAGATCGTGGCGGGCGTGATCCGCGCCGCGGGGCTGACCGCCTATCACCAAGACCAGGATTTCGGCCCGGCCGACTTCATGGCCCGCATGGAGCAAGGCTACGCCGGCGGCGCGCGGATGATCGCGCTGTTGTCCGCCGGCTATCAGGGCTCGGCCTATTGCCGGACCGAGTACAACCACATCCTCGGCAAAGACCCCGAGAACCTGTCCGGCCGGCTGATCGTGCTGCGGGTCGCCGAGGTCGAGCCGATCGGCCACCTGCAGAACCTGCGCTACACCGACCTGGTCCCGGTGCTGGCCGACCAGGCGGCGCTGGCCCGGGCGGTGCGGGTCGCGATCGGGGTCGAGACCCGGCCGGTCGAGATCGACCTCGCCAAGCATCTGCAGCGCGCCGGCCAGCAGATCCGCCATTCCGAGATCGCGCCGCAGAAATCCTTCGTCGGGCGCGAGGATCTGATGGCCGAGCTCGACGCCAAGCTGGTCGCGGGCCGCCATGCGGTGGCGCTGCGCAACGCGGGCGACGCGACCCTGGCGCTGCGCGGCATGGGCGGGGTCGGCAAGACGGTGCTCGCCAAAGAATACGCCTGGCGGAACCGAGACCGCTATCAGGGCGTCTGGTGGATCCGGGCCGAGAACCGCGACACGCTGATCGACGATCTGGCCGCCCTCGGCGCGCGGCTGATCCCGGGGCTCGAAGGCGCGAAGCCGGCCGAGGCGGCGCAGGCCGCGGTCGACCGCCTGGCGCAGATGGGCGGGCCGAAGCGCTGGCTGCTGGTCTACGACAACGCCCCCGACGCCGCCGCGCTGCGCGGCCTGACCCCGGCCGACAACGCCGACGTGCTGATCACCACCCGCGCGCTCGGCTGGCACGGCGAGGCCGACGAGATGCCGGTCGACGTGTTCCCGCGCGCGACCTCGGTTTCCTATCTGATGGACTATGCGCTGAACCGCTCGGTGCAGACCGAGGCCGGGGCCGACGCCCTGGCCGAGGCGGTGCAGGACCTGCCGCTCGCGCTCGCCCATGCGCGGTCCTTCTGCCAGGGCCGGGGCATGCGGTTCCCCGACTATATCGCGCAGCTCGACGCGTTGATCCGCCGGGCGCCGAAGGGGGCGCCCTATCCCGAGCCGGTGTTCGCCACCTTCACCCTGGCGCTCGACCAGGCGGCGGCCGAGTGCCCGCACGCCGAGCGCCTGATGGGGCTGCTGGCGTTCTACGATCCCGAGCTGATCCCGGTCTGGCTGATCTCGGACGCGGCGATGCCGGCGCTCGACCGGGACGACGCGCTGGCGGCGCTGTCGGGGCTGTCGCTGCTCAGCCATGATGTCGGGCCCGACGGCGCGCCGGCGGTCTCGGCGCATCGGCTGGTGCAGGCGGTGATGCGCGGCCGGCTGGCCGAGGCGGGAACCCTCGACGCGACCGCGGCCGAGGCGGCGACGCTCGCGGAGCGCGCCTATGACGACGAGACGGGCTCAATCGAGGGGGGCCGCCGCAACGCCGCCCTGCTGCCCCACGCCGTCGCCGTCGACGCGCACCACGCCCCCGCCGAGGGCCCCGCGGCCTTCAGCGCCTATTGGAACCGGATTCAGATCGGCGACGAACATCGCCGCCGCGGCGACCTGACCGCCGCCCGCGCCGCCTACGCCGCCGCCCGGTCCCTGGCCGAGGCCCGCGCGGCCGCCGACCCCGACGACCGCGCCTGGGCGCGCGACCTGTCGGTCAGCCACAACAGGGTGGGCGAGGTCGCTGAGGCGCAGGGCCGTCTCGACGCGGCGCTCGAGAGCTATCGGGCGGGCCTGGCGATCCGAGAGCGTCTGTCGGCCTCGGATCCCTCTAACGCCGGCTGGGCGCGCGACCTGTCGGTCAGCCACAACACGGTGGGCGATGTCGCGGCGGCGCAGGGCCGTCTCGACGCGGCGCTGGAGAGCTATCGGGCGGCGC
>CAZBIG010000050.1:0-11968 GCA_964491865.1 uncultured Neomegalonema sp.
CGCTGATGGGCGACGTCGCCAAGGGCATCAACGCCTTCAAGCGCGGCATGAAAGAGGGCGCCGAGGAAGACGCCGCCGAGAAAAAGCGCCTCGAGGACGAAAAGGTCATCGACGTCACCCAGACCTCGAACACCGAGAAGAGCAACAGCTGAGGCGCTGAGCGGCGCGTTCGTCTCTCGAGCGCGCGGCGGCCGAAACCAGCCTGAGAGGCGCCGTGTTCGACATCGCGTGGACCGAATTGCTGCTGATCGGGGCCTTGGCCCTGATCGTGGTCGGGCCGAAGGATCTTCCCGTTCTGGTGCGCAATCTCGGGCGCTGGGTCGCGAAGCTGCGGGGCTTGGCCGACGATTTCAAACGCGGCATGGACGATGCGGCGCGCGAGGCCGAACTCGACGACCTGCGCAAGATCGGCGATGTCGGGCGCGACATTCGGCGGGACGTGCAGCGCGATTTCGACGCCGTGGGCGCCGACGCCAAACGCTTGATCGAGCAGCCCGCGGGCGGCCAGGCCGGCGCGTCGGCGGCGGCGGACGGCGCGCCCTCCGGGCCGGTCGAACCCGCTTTCTCGGGGCAGGCGCCGCGGGTGCGCGAGGCGGACGTCGAGCCGCCCGTGGCGGGAAAAGCGCCGCGCGGCGGGGCTCAGGACGACGACGACGCGTTTCTCGAGCGCTTTCAGCGCGGCGTCCGCGGCGAAGGGGCTGGCTCTCCCTGATCGCGGGGCTTAGGGAAAGGGTTCAGGCCGCCGCCTCGGCGCGCGGCCCCGCAAACTGCGCCGTCGTCGCCCGGAAATTGCTGGAGCCGCGCGGCATTTCGCTCAGGACCGCTGCCCCATGGCGACCACCGCCCGCGACGACGACAATATCGACGCCAGCCAGGCGCCGTTGATCGAACATTTGGCCGAGCTGCGCACGCGGCTGATCCGCGCCCTGTTGGCGCTCGCGATCGGCATCGCGATCAGTTTCGTCTTTGCGCGCGAAGTCTACAACATCCTGACCGCGCCCCTTTGCCAAGAGCTTCTGGAGCGGGGCAAGGAATGCGATCTGATCTTCACGGCGCTTCACGAGAAATTCTTCGTCGATTTGAAGATGTCGATGTTCGCCGGGCTGTTCGTCTCGTTTCCGTTCATCGCCAATCAGCTTTGGCGGTTCGTTGCGCCGGGGTTGTATCAAAGCGAGAAAGCCGCGTTCCGTCCCTTCCTGATCGCGTCGCCGGTGTTGTTCGCGCTGGGCGCGTCGCTGGTTTACTTCCTGGTGATGCCGCTCGCCTTCGGGTTCTTCCTCGACTACGGCTCGACCCCGCAAACGGCTGGGCCTGGGCCGATCACCGTGGAGAGCGTGGTCGCGGGCGCGGTCGACCAGACCATCGCCGAGACCGCCGGGCCGATCGACCGCGGCGCGCTTGAAGCGACGGTGACGGCCACGGTCGCGGCGGTGATGCAGCTGCTCGAAGCCGGCGGGGTCGAGTTGAACCTGGCGCGGACGGGCGACGCTCAGATCGAGTTTCTGGGCAAGGTCAACGAATATCTGTCGCTCGTGATGACCTTTATTCTGGCCTTTGGCCTGTGCTTTCAGCTGCCGGTGCTGCTGACCCTGCTGGGCATGTCGGGCCTGGTCGACGCCGAGCAGCTGCGCACCGGCCGGAAATACGCCGTCGTCGGCATCGCCGCGGCCGCCGCGATCCTGACGCCGCCCGATCCTTTTACGCAGATCGGTCTCGGCATCCCGGTCTATCTGCTGTACGAGATCTCGATTTTCTTGGTGGCGCGGGTCGAGCGCAAGCGCGCTGAGCGCGAGACCGCCGACGAATACTAAGCCCGCCCAACAGATCGGGCGGCGGGACGAGGAGACGGGCGATGGCGGGGGCCGATCCCCACGAGGCGAGCGCCGCGGCTCTGCCCCGGATCGCCGAAGCGCTCGCGCGGCTCGCGCCGCCGCCTGGGCCGCCGGCGGACCTGTCCGCCGCCAGCGCCTTCGTATGGCGGCCGGGCCCGTCAGGCGACGCGCTGCGCCCGGCGGCGCGGGTCGCGGGCGTCGACATCGACCTGTTGGTGGGCGTCGACCGCGCGCGGGACACGCTGCTCGACAACACGCGCCGGTTCGCGGCCGGCCTGCCGGCCAACAACGCGCTGCTGTGGGGCGCGCGCGGCATGGGCAAATCCTCGCTCGTCAAAGCCGTGCATCGCGCGGTGAACGCCGAGCGCGGCGACGCCGCGCCGGCGCTGTTGCTGGTCGAAATCCTGCGCGAGGATTTGCCGACCCTCGACCGATTGCTGGCGACGACCCGGGCCTGGCCCGACCGACGCTTTCTGCTGTTTTGCGACGACCTGTCCTTCGAAAAGGACGACGCGCATTACAAAGCGCTCAAGGCCGCGCTCGACGGCGGCGTCGAGGGCCGCCCCGAAAACGCGCTCGTCTACGCGACCTCGAACCGCCGCCATCTGATGCCGCGCGACATGATCGAGAACGAGCGCCAAACCGGGATCAGCCCGACCGAGGCCGTCGAAGAGAAAGTCTCGCTGTCCGATCGCTTCGGCCTGTGGCTGGGCTTCCACGGCTGCGGTCAGCCCGAGTTCCTCGAAATGGCGCGGCGCTATTGCGACGCCTACGGGATATCGATCGACGACGAGACGCTGAGGGCCGAAGCGATCGAATGGCGTCAGACCCGCGGCGCGATGTCCGGCCGGGTCGCTTGGCAATTCCTGGTCGATCTCGCCGGTCGGCGCGGGGTCGCGCTCGAGCGCCGCACGGCGTGAGACCGCGCGGACCCGCCGCGGTCAGAGATAAGGGGTCGGATCGATCGGCCGCGAGCCCCGCCGGATCTCGAAATGGAGCCGCGGCGTCTCGCCCGGCGCGCCTTCGGCCACCTCGGCGATGGTCTGACCGCGGCGCACCCGATCGCCCTGCGCCACTTTAAGCGATGCGATCCGCCCGTAGATCGTGACCAGCCCGCCCGGATGCTGCACGAGCATCACCGAGCCGACCGGGCCGCTTTCGGCCGAGACAAACGCCACCTGGCCGTCGTCGGCGGCCTTGACCGCCTCTCCGGGATCCGCCGCAAGGTCGACGCCGTCGTTTTGCGCGGCTCCGAGTTGCGAGCCGAAGGGCGTGACGACGGGCCCCTCGACCGGGCGCTGCAGGGCGCGCGCCGGGCCGCCGGACTGCCGCTCGCCGAGATTGGGGCTGGCGAGCGCGGGCGTCTGCGGCGGGGGCGGCGGCAGCGGGTCGCGGGCGCTCGGCGGCGGCGGCGCGCGGAAGGCTGGGATCGTCAGGCTCTGGCCGACGCGGATGGTGAAGTTCCGATCGAGCCCGTTGGCCGACTGGATCGCCGCAGGGGTCGAGCCGTAGCGTTGGGCGATGCGGTACACCGTCTCGCCGGGACTGACCACGTGGCGGCGTCCGACGCTCTGAGGCGCCGGGGCGGCCGCGGTTTCTTCGGCGCGCCACTTCGGCAGATCGGCGACGGTGCAGGCGGTCGGCGCGGTCAGCGCAAGGGCGCTCGCGGCCAGCGCCTTCAGGCGCGAGGCGCGGCGGCCCGAGATCCGCTCGACGCGGCGAAGCGACATTTCCGACCCTCGCTGTGAGAGGCGCCGACGCGCCAGACAAAGCGCGCGCCGGCCGCGGCGGGACAAGGGATGACCCAAAAACCGGTGCCGCAAAAGGGTGAATAAAACGTCGCCGCGCGCCGCCGCGCCCTCAGGCCGGCGCGTCGCCCGCCTTCAGCGCCTCGAGGGTCGCGCGATCGGTGTAGTCGGGCTTCATCGGCACCACGGTCACATGGCCGCCGGCGCAGAGCGTGCTGTCGGCCTCGGCCCCGGCGGACAGATTGTCCGCCCGATGCGAGATCCAGAAATACGGGCGGCCGCCGGGCGACACCCGTTCGGCCGCGCCGAACGCGCCCCGCGTGCGGCGGCCTTGCGGCGCGAAGGCGACGCCCTTGACGGCGTCGGCGGGCAGGGGCGGAAAATTCACGTTGAAGTAAAGGTCGGGCGACCAGTCGAGCGCCAGCAGACGGCGGACCACCGCCGCGCCATGGCCGCGGGCGGCGTCGAACAGGTCTCCGATCGCCTCGCCCTCGTTCGGGCGGCGGAAATACTGGCTGAGGGCGATCGCCTTCACGCCCTGCAACGCGCCTTCGATCGCGCCCCCGACGGTGCCGGAATAGACCGCGTCTTCCGCGATATTGTGTCCGCGGTTCACGCCCGACAGCACCAGGTCCGGCGGCGTCTCGGCCATGAAGGCGTGAATGGCGAGGATCACGCAGTCTGCGGGCGTGCCGGAAACGGCGAAGCGGCGCTCGGCCAGCGGCTCGACCTTCACCGGCGACGTGAACGAGATCGCGTGGCTGACGCCCGACTGCTCGAAGGCGGGGGCGGCGGTCCAGACCTCTCCGTCAGGTCCCGCGAGTTCGGCCGCGATGTCTTCGGCGACCCGCAGCCCAGGCGCCGAGACGCCGTCGTCGTTGGTGACCAGGATGCGCATGCGCCCTCCGTTTGGAACGCGCGAGCCCTATCGCGCGGCCGCGCCGGGCGCAATCGGCGAAGCCGGCGCGGTTCGGGCGATCGCAGTTCGGCCAGCGCCGTCGGGGCGTTCGGGTCGGGCGGGGGCCTGGAACGCCGACCTGGGCCGAGGCGGGCGCGAATCGCGATTGGGAAAGACCCCTCAGCGAAAGTTCCGAACGGCAATTCTTGATTCGTCGGCCGAGGCCCCGATGTCGCGAGGGGCGCTCTCGAGCGGCGTCGACGGACGCGCTGGGGCGAAGGGGCGACAGACAGGACGATCCAGGGGACGATCATGCACTTCACCCGACGCGACATGATGGCGGCGATCGCCGCCGCCGCGACCGCCGGCGCGGCCTCCGCCCAAACGGGCGGCGCTGTTGTCGAAAGCGCCGACGCCCAGCGCATGCGGCGCGCCGCGGCCGACTTTCTGAGCGCGATCGGCCGCGATCCAGCGGCCAGCTTCGCCTTCGACAGCGACGCGCGCACCCGCTGGCACTGGTTCCCCCGCCGCTTCTACCAAGCGCGCGAGGGGCGCGAGTTGGGCGCGTTGTCGCCAGACCAGCGCGACGCCGCGGACGCGCTTCTGGCCGCCTCGACCACGCCCGACGGCTACGCCAAGGCCAAGGGCATCATGCGCTTGCAGGAGAAGCTCGGCCGGTCGGCCGGCGATTTTCAGATCAGCGTCTATGGCGAGCCGGGCGCGCGGGCCTGGGGCTGGTCGCTCGAAGGCCATCACCTCTCGCTGAATTACACGGTGGTCGACGGGCGGGTGGCCGCCGGGCCGTTGTTTCTGGGGGCCCGTCCGACGGTCGTTCCGGAATGGTCGGGCGTCGATCGCGCGCCGATGCGCGTCGAGGAAGAGACGGCGCGGGCGTTGTTGCTCGGCTTGAGCCCCGCGCAGCGCGCCGCCGTGCTGTTCGCGCCCGAGACGCCGGGGGACACGATCACCCGGTCGCGCTCGCGGGTCGCGCCGCTGCCGACCGAAGGCCTGCCCCTGTCGGACTTGGCGGCCGAGCATCGCGGCCTCGCGCTCGACGTGGTGCGGGAGTACGTGTCCGCGATGCCGTCGGCGTTGGCCGACGCCACGTTCGAGCGGGTCGCGGCGACGCCGGACGATCAGCTCTGGTTCGGCTGGTCGGGCGCGGCGCAAGACGGGCTCTACTACTATCGCCTTTCCGGGCCGGGCTGGTTCATCGAGCACGACAATTCGCGGAACAACGCCACGCACATCCACAGCGTTTGGCGCGACGTCGAGAATGATTTCGGCCGCAAACTGCTGGCCGGCTGAGCGGCGCGTCGCCCCCCTTTCGTCGGAGGGGGGCGACCGGCGACAACGGCGCCCCGTCGGTCCGCCTCGTCGGTCTCGCGGGCGATGGCGCGCCGACGCCTTAGGCCAGAGAGCCGTCGCGCCGCAGCTCGGTCGCGCCGCCCAGATACGGGGCCAGCGCCGCGGGCAGCGCCACCGACCCGTCCGCGCGCTGGCCGTTCTCGAGCACGGCGATCAATGTGCGGCCGACCGCCAGGCCCGACCCGTTCAAAGTGTGGACGAAGGCCAGATCGCCCTTTTTCTGACCCTCCTTGGGCGCCCGGCGCAGCCGCGCGTTCATGCGCCGGGCCTGGAAGTCGCCGCAGACCGAGCAAGAGCTGATTTCGCGGTATTGGTTCTGACCGGGCACCCAGACTTCGATGTCATAAGTTTTCTGCGCCCCGAACCCCATGTCGCCGGCGCACAAGGTGACGGTGCGATAGGGCAGGCCGAGCGTTTCGAGTACGCCTTGCGCGCAGCCGAGCATGCGTTCGAGCTCGTCGAGACTGTCCTCGGGGCGGGTGATCGAGACCATCTCGACCTTTTCAAACTGATGCTGGCGCAGGATCCCCGCGACGTCGCGGCCGGCCGATCCGGCTTCCGAACGGAAGCACGGCGTCCACGACGTAAAGCGCCAAGGCAGGGCGTCGGCCTCGATGATCTTGTCCGCGGCGAGATTGGTCAGGGTCACTTCAGAGGTCGGGATCAGATAATGCTCTGAAGTGGTCTTGAAGAGATCTTCCTCGAACTTCGGCAGTTGGCCGGTGCCGCGCAGCGCCTCGGCGCGCACCAGGGCCGGCGTCCACACCTCGGTCAGGCCGTTCCGGGTCACATGCGTGTCGATCATAAAGCTGGCGAGCGCCCGGTGAAGACGGTTCATCGCGCCCTTCAGCACCATGAACCGCGCGCCGGACAGCTGCGCCGCCGCCTCCATGTCGATCAGCCCCATGGCGGCGCCGAGCTCGTGATGCTCCTTCGGGGCGAAATCGAACACGGGCGGCGCGCCCCAACGCCGGATCTCGACATTGTCGTTCTCGTCCGCCCCGTCGGGCACGTCGGCCAGAGGCGCGTTGGGAATGCCCATCAGCGCTTCGGTCAGCCGTCCGTCCTCGAGCTTGGCTTCCTCTTCGAGACGGGCGATCTCGTCTTTTTTCTCGGCCACCAGCGCGCGCAGGCGCTCGAACTCGGCCTCGTCGCCCGAGGCTTTGGCTTTGCCGACTTCCTTCGAAGCCGCGTTGCGATCGGCCAGAGCGGCTTCGGCCGCGGCGATGCAGGCCCGGCGCTTTTCGTCGATCTCGAGCAGGCGCGCGCTTTCGGCCGGCCAACCGCGCCGGGCGAGCGCCGCGTCGAAGGCGGCCGCGTCCTCGCGGATCGCTTTGATGTCGTGCATGGGGCGCGGCTCCTCTCTCGGCGGACGGGCGCTCGGGTCTTAGTCAGCCGCCGCGACGCCGTCTAGCGCCGCCCAAAGCGCGGTCTCGACAGGGTCCGCCGGCGCGCGCGCCGCGCCGGAGCGGGCCGCGCCGCCTGCGGCGCCGAAAACGCGCCGGGCCGTGCGTCGCAGCCGGCGTTTCTTGTGCGCGACGATCCGCGTTCTTATAGACAGCCCGACGCTTTACGGGCGCGTGGGCGAAAAATCGCCGACGCCGCGCCCTCTATCTCGCCTGTCGGAGCCTCATCGATGCTGTTCACTCCCGCTTACGCACAATCCGGCGCCGGCGGCGGCGCGGATCTTTTCAGCCTGCTGTTCCCGTTCGCGCTGATCTTCATCATCATGTATTTCCTGGTGATCCGACCCCAGCAGAAGCGGCTGAAAGAGCATCGCGAAATGCTGGGGGCGCTCAAGCGCGGCGACGAAATCATCACGTCGGGCGGTTTGATCGCGAAGATAACCCGGGTGAAAGACGACGCCGACGAGGTCGAGGCCGAGATCGCCCAAGGCGTCAAGGTGCGGATCGTCAAGGGCACGATTTCCGGCGTGAATTCTAAAACCGAGCCGGCGGCGGCCGCGCAGAAATCGTGACGCTCCGAACTGGCGAGGCCGGGTGATGTTGTTCTTCGAGCCCTGGAAGCAGGCGCTGATCGCGTTGGTCGTTCTGACCGGGCTGACGGCGCTGTCGCCCAATTTCTTTTACGAGCGCGTGCAAGACGCGGTCGCGGCGCGCGAGGAGCTGCTCGATTACGCCGCGCCTGAAGAAGCGCCGGCCGCGCTCAGGGCGCGCGCCGAGCGGTGGCCGTCTTGGGCGCCCGACGGCACCGTGAACCTCGGCCTCGATCTGCAAGGCGGGTCCTATTTTCTGCTCGAAGCGCAACTGAGCCAAGCCTATTCGGACCGGCTCGAGACCCTGCGCGAGGCCGTGGGGCCGACGCTGCGCGACGCCGGCGTGCGCCGCTACCGCGCCCGCGTGGTTCAGGACGCGCTGGTGGTGCGGATCACCAACGCCGAGGACGTCGAAGCGGCGGCCGGCGCGCTCGAGACCCTGATCGAGCCGGTGGGCGGCGGGCTGCTGCTCGGGCCCGGGACCAACAACATCGAGATCGACCAAGCCGAGGATCAGAGCTTTCGCATCACGCTGACCGAGGCGGCGCGCGACGACATCGCAAGCTCGGTGATGGCGGCCGCGATCGAGGTGGTGCGCACGCGGGTCGACGGGCTCGGCGTGCGCGAGCCGACCGTGCAGCGCGAGGGGCGCGATCGGATCCTGCTCCAGCTTCCGGGCGCGAGCGGCGTGGATCCGGACGCGCTGACCCGGGTGGCCAAGCTCGAATTCCGCATGGTCGCCGAAGGGGTGAGCCAGGCCGACGTCGCCGCCGGCCGCCTGCCCCCCGGCGTCGAGGCGGTGCCGACCATCGAGCGGATCGGCGACGCGCCGGCGCGCTTGGTGCCGGTGTTCCGCCGGGTCGATCTGACCGGCGAAAACCTCGCCGAGGCGTTTCCAGACCGCGACGACAGCAATCTGCCGGGCGTCACGATCCGGTTCGACGCCGCCGGGGCCCGGACCTTTGCGCAGATCACCAGCAACAATGTCGGCCAACGCTTCGCGATGGTGCTCGACGGCGAAGTGCTGTCGGACCCGCAGATCCGGCAGCCGATCATCGACGGGCGGGCGATCATCACGGGCGACTTCTCGGTGGCGAGCGCGACGCAGCTGGCGGTGAACCTGCGCTCGGGCAATCTGCCGGTGGCGCTGACGGTCGAGGAGAGCTCGATCGTCGGCCCCGAGCTGGGGGCCGACAGCGTGGCGGCGGGCCAAATCGCCTGTCTCGTCGGCTTCGCGCTGGTGATGGTCTATATGGCGTTGTCCTACGGCCTGTTCGGTCTGCTCGCCAACGCCGCGCTGATCTTGAACGTGGCGCTGATTTTCGGGGCGTTGTCGATCCTGGGGGCGACCCTGACCCTGCCGGGGATCGCCGGCATCGTGTTGACGATCGGCATGGCGGTCGACGCCAACGTGCTGGTGTTCGAGCGCATCCGAGAAGAGCTTCGGGCCGGACGCAACGTCGCGCGGGCGATCGAGACCGGCTATGAGCGCGCGCTGTCGGCGATCATCGACGCCAATGTGACGACCTTCATCGCGGCGATCATTCTGTTCGCGATCGGCTCGGGCCCGGTCAAAGGCTTCGCGGTGACGCTCGCGATCGGGATCCTGACCTCGGTTTTCACCGCGGTGATGCTCACCCGCTATTTCGTGGCGACTTGGTACGGCTATCAGCGGCCGAAGACGCTCGCGCTCTGATCGCCGCCGCCTCGGCCGCCCCCGCGCGCGCTCGTGAGACTAGTCTCGGGACGCCAAAGGAGACCGCATGTATCGTCTCAAACTTGTCAAAGACGAGACCGCATTCGACTTTCTGGGCAAGGCGAAAGCGGCGCTGATCGGCTCGGCGATCGCGGCGCTCGTGTCGATTGCGGCCTTGGGCGCCGTCGGTCTCAATTTCGGGATCGATTTTCGGGGCGGGGCCGTGGTCCAATACAAGACCGGCGGTCCGCCCGATGTGGGCGGCTTGCGCGACGTGGTGGCCGGCGTGGTCGCCGGCGACGCGGTGATCCAGGCGCTGAGCGAGCGGCCCACCGATCCGGAACCCTCGAAAGTGAGCGTCCGCCTCGAGGCGAGCGCGGACGGGCAGGCGCAGCAGGCGGCGGTCGCCAAAGTGCGGGCCGCGGTCGAAGAAGCCTATCCCGACTATGTGTTCGAAAAGTCGGAAATCGTCGGCCCGAAGGTGTCGGGCGAGCTGATCCAGGCGGGCGTGCTGGCGGTGCTGTCGGCCGTGTTGGCGGTGCTCGCCTATATCTGGCTGCGCTTCGAGTGGCAGTTCTCGCTCGGCGCCGTCGCCGCGTTGGTCCATGACGTGATCATCACGCTGGGCGTCTTCGCGATCCTGCAACTCGAATTCAACCTGTCGATCATTGCGGCGTTGTTGACGATCGTCGGCTATTCGCTCAACGACACCGTGGTGGTGTTCGACCGCGTGCGAGAGAACCTGCGGCGTTACAAGACCACGGAGCTCGTCGAGGTGCTGAACAAGTCGATCAACGAGACTTTGTCGCGCACCTTGATGACGTCGGCGACAACCTTGCTGGCGCTTTTCTCGCTCTATATTCTGGGCGGAGAAGTGATCCGCGGCTTCACTTTCGCGATGATCCTCGGCGTGGTGATCGGCACCTATTCGTCGATCTTCGTCGCGGCGCCGGTGCTGGCCGCGCTGGGGGTGAACCGCGATTTGGGCGAGGAGGGCGCGTCGACGGCCGGGGTGCAGTTCGGCGACGCCCAAGATTAGCGTCCGGCGCTGCAAGGGCCGAGGAGAGCGTGGCGAGATCCGCGGCGCAGGATAAGCGGACCGGCGCGCCAAGCGTCGGTCGCGACGGCGAGGGAGACCTCCGATGCGTTTGAACCCGATGGAGTTCGCCGGGCAGCCGCCCATCGACGGTTACGCCCCGACCGGCTTTCGGATCGCCGGACGGTTCCATGAAGGGGCCGTTCTGATCGGGCCCGAGGGCGCGGGGCCCTGGGCGGTCGAGCAGCTTGACGCCGCCGACGCGGATCCTCTGGCCGCGTTGGCGGGCTCGGTCGACGTGTTGTTGCTCGGGGTCGGCGCGACCATGCGGGCCGCGCCGGCGCCGCTGCGCCGCGCGGTCGAGGCCGCCGGGATCGGGCTCGAGCCGATGGCCACGCCGGCCGCCTGCCGCACCTACAACGTCATGCTCGCCGAGGGGCGGCGCGTCGCGGCGGCGCTGGTTCCGCCCGGAGACGCCTGAAAAGGGCCAAGGCCCCGGCTAAGCTTTCGCGCCGCCAGCCCGGGCCGAAACGCCGGGCCGACAGCGCGGTCCAAGAGCCCGGGCCAAAAATTCGGGCCGAAACTCCGGGTCAAGATCGCGGCCGGATGAACCGTGACGCGGCGCGACGCGTTTTCTCGGTGGACAGCGGCGCGCTGGGCGACCACCTGTCGCCCGGACGCCGCCACCCACAGGGAGAAGACCGATGGCCTTTACTTTGCCCGATCTGCCGTACGCCCACGACGCGCTCGCGTCTTTGGGCATGTCGGAAGAGACGCTGCAGCTGCACCATGACAAGCACCACCAGGCCTATGTGACGAAGGGCAACGAGCTGATCGCCGGCACGCCCTTCGAAGGGGCCGACAACAGCCGGTTGGAAGAGGTGATCAAGGGCACCTTCAATTCCGAGCCCCATCAGGGCCTGTTCAACCAGGTCTCGCAGCATTGGAACCATATCCAGTTCTGGGAGATGATGAGCCCGAGCCCGGTCGGGATGCCGTCGGAGCTTGAAGCGGCGCTGAACAACGCCTTCGGCTCGGTGGACGCGTTCAAGAAAGAGTTCGTCGCCGCCGGCGTCGGCCAATTCGGCTCGGGCTGGTGCTGGCTGGTCAAAGAGGGCGACGCGCTCAAAGTGACCAAGACCCCGAACGGCGTGAACCCGATCTGCCACGGCCAGACCGCGCTGCTGGGCTGCGACGTGTGGGAGCATTCCTACTATGTCGACTATCGGAACCGGCGGCCCGATTATCTGGAGAATTTCCTGGATAAGCTCGTGAATTGGGAGAACGTCGCAGAGCGCATGGCGGCCTGAGGCGTCCGGACGGAGGCGCGGGGGGGGGCGGGGGGGGGCCCCCCCCCCCCCCCCCCGCGCCCCCGCCCCCGCCGCGCCGCGGCC
>CAZBIG010000051.1:0-273 GCA_964491865.1 uncultured Neomegalonema sp.
GGATGCAGCACCTTGCCGTTCTTCACGCGATAGGCTTCGGTGCAATTGAACACGAACTTGCCGCTGGTGATGTCGACCTGCCCCCCGCCGAAGCCTGTGGCGTAGATCCCGTCGCGCACCGCCGCCACCACCTCGCCCGGCTCGGCGCCGCCCGACATCATGAAGGTGTTGGTCATCCGCGGCATCGGCGGCTGCGCGTAAGATTGCCGGCGCCCGTTCCCGGTGGGCGCGCCGCCCATCTGCGCCAGCGGCGACACCGCAGGCGCCGTCCGG
>CAZBIG010000051.1:283-11954 GCA_964491865.1 uncultured Neomegalonema sp.
GATCCTGCATGTAGCCGACCAAGCGCCCGTCCTCGATCAGCACGTTGCGCTTCGAGGGCTCGCCCTCGTCGTCGATCGCGATCGAGCCGCGCGCTTCGGGGATCGCCCCGTCATCGACCACCGTCACGCCCGGCGCCGCGACCATCTCGCCCATCAACCCGGCGAAGGCCGAGGTCTTCTTGCGGTTGAAATCGCCCTCCAGCCCGTGGCCGACCGCTTCATGCAGCAGAACCCCGCACCAGCCCGGGCCGAGCGCCACCGGCATGGTGCCCGCCGGCGCCTCCTCGGCCTCGAGATTGACCAGCGCCTTGCGCAGCGCCTCGCGGCCGAGCGCGCGCAGGCCGTCGGTTTCGATCAGCGCGCCGTAGCCGCGCCGCCCGCCGGCCCCGGCCGTCCCGCTTTCGCGCCGACCGTTCTCTTCGACGATCACCGACACGTTGACCCGGCACATCGGCCGGGCGTCGCGCCGGCGCTCGCCGTCGGGGCGCAGAATCTCGATTTCCTGCAGCCCCCCGGCGATCGAGGCCGAGACCTGCGCCACCCGCGGATCCTCGGCGCGCAGCCACGCGTCGAGCTCGCGCAGCGCCTCGACTTTCGCGGCGAACGCCGCGTCCTCGATCGGATCCTGCGCGCTGTAGAGCGTTTGATTGGTGTTGCGGGGCGGTTCGGCCATCACCCCGCCGCCGTCTTTCGCGGCCAGCCGCGCGGTCTCGGCGGCCCGGCGCGCGGCGGCGGGGTCGATTTCCGGGCTGTGGCCGTAGCCGACCGCCTCGCCCCGCACCACGCGCAAACCGAACCCTTCCGAAGCGTCGAAGCTCGCCGTCTTCAATCGGCCGTCGTCGAGGGCGAGCCCTTCCGAGCGGCGGCGCTCGAAGAACAACTCGCCGTCGTCCGCCCCGGCGCACGCGTCCTTCAGCACAGCTTCGGCTTCGCTCAGCTCGAGCGGGCCGGCGAACGGGTCGAAGGCGGTCGCTCCCGCCGGGTCACGGATGTCGTCGGCGGCGTCGGTCATGGCCCCTCGCGCTCTTTGGTGGTCGTCGGCGCCGAGCGCCTGGGCGGTGTCTTTCGCGCGGGGCCGAGCGGGTCGGCGGCGCGTTGTCGAAATCTAACCGTCCGGCTCAGGGAAGCTAGTGTCCGATCGCGCGCGTCGACGTCGCGTCGGGGCGGCGCGGCCGGCGGCGCGCCGCGCGGATTGCGTCGGTTTGCCGCTCCGAAGTCGCGCCCGCTGAGAAAACTTTTGATCTAGGTCATCTGTCGAACAGCGGGCCTGACCTGCGACGCGCCGCAAAGCCTTGCCGCGCGCCGGTCGACGCGCCCCTGAGGGAACGAAGTTGCAATGAGGGCGAGCGTCATGCTGCGAGGTGGAGGACGGATCGGGATCGGCGCGCTGGTCGCGGCGTTGGGCGGCGCAACGGGCGCCGCGGCTCAGGAGGGCGGCCGCGTTGGGCAATCGGCGCCCGCGCAGCTCGACCTGCAAGCGCCGGTCACGCCGATCGCTCAACAGATCACCGATTTGCACCATCTGATGCTGGTCATCATCACCGGGATCACGGTGTTCGTTCTGGCGCTGCTCGCGATCGTCATCGTGCGGTTCAACCGTCGGGCCAACCCGAAGCCGGCGGCGTGGACGCACAACACGCCGCTCGAGGTCGTCTGGACCGTCGTGCCGGTGCTGATCCTGATCGTGATCGCGATCCCGTCGGTGCGGCTGCTGCAAGCGCAGGAGGACTTCTCGAAAGTCGAGCCTGACCTGGTCATCAAGGCCAACGGCTATTCTTGGTACTGGGGCTATGAGTATCCCGACCAGGGCATCGACGAGTACAGCTCGTGGATGATCGGCAGCGCGCTCGACGTCGGATACAAGAGCGAAATGGACGACGAGCTGCGCGCGGCGCTGGCGGCGAAAGGCTACGCCGAGAACCGGTGGAAGCTGGCGGTCGACAACGCGCTCGTGGTGCCCGTGAACAAGACCGTGTTGATGCAGGTGACCGGCAAGGACGTGATCCATTCCTGGGTGGTGCCGGCCTTTGGCGTGAAGGCCGACGCGGTGCCGGGGCGTCTGAACCAGACGTGGTTCAAGGCGACCGAGGTCGGCACGTATTTCGGCCAGTGCTCGGAACTCTGCGGGGCCTATCACGCCTACATGCCGATCGCCGTGAAGGTGGTCGAGCAGCCGGTTTTCGACGCCTGGGTGAGCTGCGTGCGCGACAAAGGCGTCGAAGAGTGCCCGACGCCGGCGACTGATCCAGGGGTTGCGGCCGCCGCGGCCGAGACGGCCAAGCTCGCCGACGCCCAAGGCGCGGCGACCCCTTTGCGGTAAGGATTTTCCGATGGCGGAGATGAGCTCGCGGGCGGCGGCGCCCGCGTACGCGCTGCCGCGCGCCGGGTCCGACGCGGTCGCGCGCGGCGGCGCGCCAGAGGCGCAGGTGCGCGACTACTGGGCGCTGCTCAAGCCCCGGGTGATGTCTCTGGTGATCTTCACGGCGTTCGTCGGGCTCGTCATGGCGCCGACGCCGGTGCATCCGGTCGTCGCGCTCGCAAGCTTGCTGTGCGTCGCGGTCGGGGCCGGCGCGAGCGGCGCGTTGAACATGTGGTGGGACGCGGACATCGATCGGCTGATGAAGCGCACCGCGGCGCGCCCCATTCCGTCGGGTCGGATCCAGCCGGACGAGGCGCTGACCATCGGCGCGACTCTGTCGGTGCTGTCCGTCGCGCTGCTGCTGCTGTTCGCCAACGCGTTGGCGGCCGGGCTGCTCGCGACGACCATCCTCTATTACCTGGTCGTCTACAGCATGTGGTTGAAGCGGCGCACGGCCCTCAACATCGTGATCGGAGGAGCCGCCGGCGCGTTTCCGCCGGTCATCGGATGGGCGGCGGCGACGGGCGGCGTGTCGATCGAGCCGCTGATCCTGTTTGCGATCATCTTCCTCTGGACGCCGCCGCACTCCTGGGCGTTGGCGTTGGCGAGCCGCGCCGACTACGCCCGGGTCGGGGTTCCGATGCTGCCGGTCGCGGCGGGCGACGTCGAGACGCGGCGGCAGATCTGGCTGTACGCGCTGGCGCTGGCCGGATCCGCCGCCGCGCCGTTCTTCGTGCCGGGCATGGCCGGCCCGGTTTACGCGCTGGTCGCGCCCCTGATGACCTGGCGCATGCTGTCCGCCAGTCGGGCCCTGAGCCGGCGCACCGAAAGCCAGGCGGTCGACGACGGATATCGCGCGGAGTGGCGCTATTTCGCGCTGTCCATCGCCTATCTGTTCGCGCTGTTTTCGGCGCTGTTGGTCGATGTGTGGGCGGCGCCGGCGTGGCGCGCGCTGCTCGCGGCGCTCTGACCGCGCGGCGGCCGCGGAAAAGGAGACGGACGTGTCGGGACATCGGGATCACGAACTTCACCGCCGCCGCCTCGGGCGGAACCTGGCCGTCGGCGGCGCGCTGCTGGCGCTGGTGCTGCTGATCTTCGCGGTGACGATGGTGAAGCTTGGCCAGACTGGCGTGAATTTGTCCTGACGACGCGCGCCTGAGGGCGAAAGGGCTGACATGACTGAAGACCGGAATGACGGGCTGACGGGGGCCGCTGCGGCGCGCCGGAGCGGCGACGCCGACCCGCGCCGCCGCAACGCCGGCCGGAGCGCGCTGGGCGCGCTGGCTCTGGTCGCGCTGATGGGCGGTCTCTCCTTCGCCGCGGTGCCGTTCTACGACTGGTTCTGCCGGGTCACGGGCTTTTCGGGCACCACCCAGCGGGCCGAGGCGGCGTCCGAGACCGTGCTGGATCAGACGATCGTGGTCCGCTTCGACGCCAGCACCAATCGCGACATGCCGTGGCGCTTCAAGCCGGCCCAGACGCAGATGCGGGTGCGCATCGGCGAGACCGCAGTGGCTTACTATGTCGCGGAAAACCCCACCGATCAGTCGATCACGGGCACCGCCACGTTCAACGTCACGCCGCTGCAACTGGGCGGCTATTTCAACAAGATCGCGTGCTTCTGCTTCGAGGAGCAGACCCTCGCGCCCGGCGAACGCGTCGACATGCCCGTGCAGTTCTTCGTCGACCCCGCGCTGGTCGAGGACGCCGAGTATGGCGACGTGAGCACCATCACGCTCTCGTACACCTTCTTCCGTCTGCAAGAGCAGGATCGGACCGTCGGCGTCGCCGCAGACGCGGCGAAAGGCGCAGTGAATTAACCACCAGCGTCGCTTAAAGCGGCGCAGCGGTGCGGCTGGACGGATCTTCAGCGAACGCGGGATCACGTCGCCCACCTCTAGATCGTGCGGGAGGACGCTCATGGCCGAACAGAAAAATCACGACTATCACATTCTCGAGCCCAGCCCGTGGCCGATGATCGGCGCGATCGGCGGCTTGGTGTTTCTGGTCGGCCTTATCTTTTGGATGCACGGCGTCACCCCGTGGGTGGCGCCGGTCGGTCTCGCGATCATCCTGTACACGATGTACGCGTGGTGGACGGACGTCGTCAAAGAAAGCAAAGCCGGGGATCATACGCCGGTCGTGAAGATTGGTCTGCGCTACGGCGTCATCCTCTTTATTATCTCCGAGGTGATGTTCTTCGTCGCGTGGTTCTGGAGCTACTTCAAGAACGCGGTCTATCCGTTCCCGTCGCCGCAAGCGATGGAGGAGGGCGCGCTCGGCGGCATGGGCGGCGTCGGCGCGTGGCCGCCCGCCGGCGTCGAGATGGTCGATCCGTGGGGCTTGCCGCTTCTGAACACGCTGATCCTGCTGACCTCGGGCGCCGCCTGCACCTGGGCGCACCACGCCCTGCTCGAAGGCGACCGCAAGAGCGCGATCAACGGCCTGCTCCTGGCGATCGGTCTCGGCGCGATCTTCACGGCGGTGCAGGGCTACGAGTATTACGAGATCGTAAAATACGGCCTGTTTAACGACGGCAGCTGGGTCTACGGCTCGAACTTCTTCATGGCGACCGGCTTCCACGGCTTCCACGTGATCATCGGCACGATCTTTTTGACGGTCTGCCTGGCCTTTGCGATCCGGGGCGATCTGAGTCCGCAAGATCATGTCAGCTTCGAAGCCGCCGCCTGGTATTGGCATTTCGTGGACGTGGTCTGGCTGTTCCTGTTCGCCGGCATCTATGTGGCGGGCTACTGGGCCGCAGGCTGAGGCGGGTTAGGTCGAGACCGGAGCGCGCTCGCTCGGCGCGCTCGGTCTTGTGTTTCGGCGGTCGCGCGCCGCGTCAGAGGGAGCCCGCCCCGTGTTCAGCGAAGACACCAACGCCGCCTTTCGGTCGGCCGTCAGCAATCGCTGCCCCCGCTGCGGCGAGGGCCGACTGTTGAAGGGGCTGCTGACGCCGGAGCCTCGATGCGCCGGATGCGGCGCGGACTTCACCCAGCACATGGCGGGCGACGGCGGCCCTTATGTGGTGATCCTGGTTCTCGGCCATGCGCTGGTCGCCGGCGCCGTCACGCTCGAAGCGCTGTTTGCGCCGCCGATCTGGGCGCATCTGGCGCTGGCCCTGGTCGCGTCGGTTGGGCTCGCGCTGCTGCTGTTGCCGCCGGTCAAGCGCTTCCTGATCGCGTTCTCGCTGATGCATGACGCCGGCGAGGACGGGCGCGCCGCCATCTCGAGCCGCGCCGGCGCCGACCCGGACCCCCGCTCGTGAGGGACGGCCGCCGCCTCTGGTTCCTGATCCTGGTCGGGATCGGCGGGGTCGCGGTCTTGGCCGGCCTCGGCGCCTGGCAGGTGCAGCGTTTGGCGTGGAAGAACGGGCTGATCGCCGAGCTCGAACGCCGGCTGGCCGAGGCGCCGCTGACGCTTGACGGCTCCGAGCGGATGGAAAGCCACAATTTCCGCCGCGCCCGCGCGACCGGCCGGTTCGCGCCGGGGGATCCGGTCGGCCGGTCGCCCGCGCGGTTTCTCACCTCCGAGCGCCCCGACGGCCCCGGCTTTCGCCTGATCGAGCCCTTTGCGCTCGAGAGCGGGCGGCGCATTCTGGTCGACCGGGGCTATGTTCCCGACGCGGTGACGCCGCCGCCGGCGCCCGAGGGGCGGGTCGGGATCGTGGGCGCGCTGCACTGGCCGCGCGAGGTCGGCGGGTTCACGCCCGACCCGGCGGTCGAGGCCGGCCGCTGGTTCGCCCGAGACGTGCCGGCGTTGGCGGCCGCTCTCGGGGCCGAGCCGGTGATGCTGGTGCTGTCCGAACGGCCCGTGTCGTTCGCCGACGGCCGCGCGCCGAGCGGCGACTGGCCGCGCCCGACGCCGGTGACGGTCGATTTGCCGAACGACCATCTGGGCTATGCGATCACCTGGTTCGGTCTGGCGGCGGTATGGGTGGTGATGTCCGCCACTTTGCTGTTGCGCGGCTGGTCGCTCGAACGCCAAGGCTGAGCGGCGCCGGCCGGGGGCGAGCGGTCCCCGGCGCGCCGCGCGCGGCGTCTTGACCCCGACCGACGCCGACGCCGCGCTGATCGTGAACCGAGGAGGTCTCATGCGCTATCTGAGCACGCGCTCGGCGGGTCTGCCCGACGGCGAGGACGCCGCCCCGGTGCTTGATTTCGAAGACGCGATGCTGGCCGGGCTGGCGCGCGACGGCGGGCTCTACGTGCCGGGCGCGATCCCGCGGCTCGACCCGCCTTTCAGCCGGTTCCGCGGGGCCGCTTACGAGACGGCGGTCGAGGCCGTCGTGACGCCGTTTCTGGGCGAGACCTATCCGCATCGGGCGGCCCTCGACCGCCGGATCGCCGCGGCGTACCAGACGTTCGCGCATCCCGCCCGCGCGCCTTTGGTCCAGATCGGCGACGACGAATGGATCCTCGAGCTGTTCCGCGGCCCGACGCTCGCCTTCAAGGACTTCGCGATGCAGCTGATCGGCCAGCTGTTCGATGAGACGCTGGCGCAGCGCGGCGAGCGGGTGACGATCATCGGCGCCACCTCGGGCGACACCGGGTCGGCCGCGATCGAGGCGTTCCGCGGCGCTGACCAGGCCGACGTCTTTATCCTTTTCCCGCACAACCGGGTTTCGGAGGTTCAGCGTCGGCAGATGACGACGCCGACCGACCCGAACGTCCACGCGCTCGCGATCGACGGGTCGTTCGACGACTGTCAGGCGCTGGTCAAAGCCATGTTCAACGATCATGGTTTTCGAGACCGGCTGCGCCTGGCGGCGGTGAATTCGATCAACTGGGCGCGGGTGATGGCGCAGACGGTCTATTACGTGACCGCCGCGGCCTCGCTGGGCGCGTCGTCCGACCAGCCCGCCTCGTTCTCGGTGCCGACCGGGAATTTCGGCGACATTTACGCGGGTTGGATCGCGCGGCGGATGGGGGCGCCGATCTGGCGCCTGGCGATCGCGACGAATGCGAACGACATCCTGCACCGGCTGCTCGAGACCGGCCGCTACCAAACCGGCGCGGTCGAGGCCACCAGCGCGCCCAGCATGGACATCCAGGTCTCGTCGAATTTCGAGCGCTATCTGCTGCATCTGTGCCATGGCGATGGTCAGGCGGTGCGGGCCAAGATGGCGTCGCTGAAACAGTCCGGCGGATTCGATCTCGACGCCCACCAGATGGCGCTGCTGCGGGGCGATTTCGTCAGCGCCCGCGCCGGCGAGGCCGAGATCCGCGACACCATCGCTCGGGTGCACGCCGAAACGGGCTATGTGCTCGATCCGCACACCGCGTGCGGCGTGCACGCGGCGCGGACGACGCTGACCACCCGGCTCGGCCCCGTGGTGTCGCTGGCCTGCGCCCATCCGGCGAAATTCCCCGACGCCGTGGCGGCCGCGTGCGGCGTCCGACCCGAATTGCCGCCGCATTTGGCGGACTTGTTCGATCGCCCCGAACGGCTCACGGTGTTGCCGAACGATCTGACCGCGATCGAGACCCATATCGAAGGAAACGCCCGGAAGTGACTTCCGACCACGCCCGACAACCCGCCCCCGAAACCAGCGCGCTGCTGCGCGATCCGGCCCTCGAGGCCGAAGTCGCCACGCTTTCGAACGGCGTGCGCGTCGTCACCGACCCGATGCCGGGCCTCGCCTCGACCACGCTCGGGGTCTGGTACGGCGCCGGCGCGCGGCACGAGACCGAGGCCGAGAACGGCGTCGCGCATTTTCTCGAACATATGGCCTTCAAGGGCACGGACACGCGCAATGCGCGCCAGATCGCCGAAGAAATCGAAGACGTGGGCGGTTATCTGAACGCCTATACATCGCGCGAGACCACGGCCTACTACGCTCGAGTGCTGGCCGAGGACGCGCCCATGGCGCTGGAGATCTTAGCGGATATTCTGCGTCGGCCGAAGATGTCGGACGAAGACCTGGAAGTCGAACGCGGCGTTATCCTGCAAGAGATCGGACAGGCCGCCGACACGCCGGACGACGTCGTCTTCGACTGGGCCCAGGCGCGCGCTTTCCCCGATCAGCCGATCGGGCGGCCGATCCTGGGGCCGGCGGAGAACGTCTCGCGCTTCGACCAGAGCGTCCTCCGGCGCTTCATGGCCAGCCGCTACGCGCCCGAGCGCATGGTGGTGGCCGCGGCCGGCGCGATCCGCCATGAGGATCTGGTGCGGATGGCCGAGCGTCTGTTCGGCGATCTCGAGCCCTTGGCCGAACCGGCGTCCGACGCGGCGCGCTACGAAGGGGGCGAGACCCGGATCGAAAAGGATCTCGAACAAGCGCACGTAATCCTCGGCTTTCCCGCCCCCGGCTACCGGGACGCCGACTTTTTCGCGGCCCAGGTCTACGCCACGCTGTTGGGCGGCGGCATGTCTTCGCGGCTGTTCCAAGAAATCCGCGAGCAACGCGGCCTGTGTTATTCGATTTTCGCGCAGCCCTCGCATTACGCCGACGGCGGCCTGCTCACGATTTATGCGGGCACCGGCGGCGATCAGCTGGGCGAGCTGCTCGACGTGACGGCGCGCGAGCTTGCTTCGATCGGCGACAGCGCGACGGAAGCCGAGGCGGCCCGCGCCCGCGCGCAGATCCGCGCCGGACTGTTGATGAGCCTCGAGTCGCCGTCGGCGCGGTGCGAGCGGGTCGCGCGGGCGCTGCTGGCGCATGGTCGGGTCACGCCGGTCGCCGAGCTGGTTGCGAAGATCGACGGGGTCGATCGGGCGGCGATCCGTCGGGTGGCCGAAGCGACGCTGGCCTCGACGCCGACGCTGACGCTGTACGGTCCGGTCGCGCAGGCCCCCGATCTCGCCGCGCTGCGCGCGCGGCTGGCGGCCTGAGGTCGACGCAGGGCCGGACGGGCGTGTTCTGATGGGGGTCGGGACGATCTTTTCGAGCGGAGCGGCGGGCGCGCCGGCGCTGCAGACCGAGCGCCTGGTCCTGCGTCCGCCGCGCTTCGGCGATCATGCGGCGTGGGCGGCGCTGCGCCGCGCCTCGGCCGAATTTTTGAAACCCTGGGAGCCCGCTTGGGGCCCGCACCATCTGGCCCCCGGCGCGTTTCGCGCGCGCGTGCGATGGGCCCGGCGCGAGATCGAGGCGGGGCGCGCCGCGCCCTGGCTCTTGTTCCAGCGCGCCGACGCCGCAGAGCCGGCGGGGCGGTCCCCGACCGGCGCGCCGCCCGAGCGGCTTATCGGCGGCGTGACGCTCGAGCATGTGCGGCGCGGCGCGGCGCAATCGGCGTCGCTCGGCTATTGGCTGGGGGCGCCTTTCACAGGGCGGGGCTATATGAGCGAGGCGCTCGACGCCGTGATCGCCTACGCTTTTCACGATCTCGATCTCAGCCGTCTCGAAGCCGCGACGCTGCCCGAGAACAGGGCGTCGCGGCGGCTCCTTGAACGGATCGGGTTTGAGCAGGCCGGGCTCGCCCGGGCCTTTTTGCAGATCGACGGCGCTTGGCGCGACCACACGCTGTACGAACTGTTCCGGGCCGATCGCGCGCCGCGCGATCAGGCGCGAGAGCCGGGCGGGGGCGCGGCAGGGGGCGCGGCAGGGGGCGCGGGCTGCGCGTCGGGAAGCGGGGCCGCGGGCGGCGCGGTCTGATCCTCGATCCCGTCGATCCCGTCTATCCGGCGCAAGCGGCCCAGCGCGCGCCCCGCGGCGCTGTCAATGGCCGCCAGATCGCCCTCGGCTTGCCCCAGGCGGCTCCGCAGCAAACCGGCGTGCTTGCCCAGCGCCGCGACGTCTTTGGCGAGGCCGCCGAGTTCCAGTCGGATCTGGTCGGCCTCGTCCCGCAGCCGCGCGTCTTTCAGGATCGCGCGGACCGTGTGCAGCGTGGCCATCAGCGTCGTGGGCGAAACGACATAGACCCGCGCCTCGAAGCCCTTGCGGACGATCTCGGGAAATCGGGCGTGCAGCTCGGCGTAAACAGCCTCGGACGGCAGGAACATCAGCGCGCCGTCCGCGGTCTCTTCGGGCAGAATATACCGCTCGGCGATGTCCGACAGATGCTTGCTCACCGCGCCGCGGAACGCGCGCTCGGCCGATTGGATCGCGGCCGGATCCCGGTCGGCCCGGGCCCGCGACAGGGCCTCGTAGCCCTCGAGGGGGAATTTGGCGTCGATCGCGATCGGGCCTGGCGGGTGCGGCAGCTTCAGCAGCGCGTCCGGCCGGCGGTTGTTCGAGAGCGTGACCTGGGTGGCGTACGCGTCGGGGGGCAAGGTCTGCGAGATCAGATCATAAAGCTGGATCTCGCCGAAAGCGCCGCGGGTTTGCTTGCCCGCCAGGATCTGTTGCAAACCGAGCATGTCGCCCGAGAGCTTCTCGAGATTCGCCTGCGCGCGGTCGATGGCCTCGAGACGCGCGGACAGGTCGCCGAGGCTTTGCGCCGTGCGCTCGGCCGCCGTCGAAACGCCGCCGCCGACGCGTTCCAGCGTGACGGCCAGCCGTTCTTCGACCAGCCGCAGGGTCTCGGTCTGCGCCCGCTGCGCGGCGTCGCCGATTTGCGCCACGGCCTGGGTCAGGCCGCCCGACAGCCGCTGCTGGCCGTCCGCGAGCGCGCTCAACCGGGCCGCGAGCGCCTCCAACTCAGACGCCGGGGCCGCGGGCGCGGGCGGGCGGCGGATGAGAGCGGCGAGCGCGCGAAAGGCGAGCAGCGCGACCGCGGACCCCGCGAACGCCGCCGCCCACAGACGCTCGGCCTCGGACAGCGCCGACCAGACCGGCAGGAGCGCGCTCTCCATCCCGTCGTCCCTTCCTCAACTCCGGCCGAACAGCCGGTCGAGATCGGCGCGGCTGAGCGCCACCCAGGTCGGCCGTCCGTGATTGCATTGTCCCGAATGGGGCGTCGCTTCCATGTCGCGCAGAAGCGCGTTCATCTCGTCGAGCGACAGCCGTCGACCGGCTCGCACCGACCCGTGACAGGCCATCGAGGAGCAGACCGCATCGAGCCGGGCGCGCAGATCGGACGCGTCGCCCAGATCGGTCAGATCATCGGCGACGTCGCGCAGCAGGGCGGCCGGATCGGGCTGGCCGAGCAGCGCCGGGACCCCGCGCACGCAGACGGCGTCGCCGCCGAACGGTTCGACGATCAGCCCCAGCCGACCGAGCGCCTCGGCTTCGCGCAAGACCGCCTCGGCTTCGGGTCCGCTCAGCTCGACGATCTCGGGGATCAGCAGCGTCTGGCTGGGCGCGCCGCCGGCGGCGAGACGGGCCTTGAGGCGCTCATAGACCAGCCGTTCATGCGCGGCGTGCTGATCGACCAGAACGACGCCGTCCGCGGGCTGCGACAGAATATAGGTCTCGTGCAGCTGCGCCCGGGC
>CAZBIG010000052.1:0-11934 GCA_964491865.1 uncultured Neomegalonema sp.
GACGTGCAGTCCGACACGGTGGCGCAGGGGTTCGGTTCGCTCGGGCTGATGACCAGCGTTCTGATGACGCCGGACGGCGCGGTGGTCGAATCCGAAGCCGCGCACGGCACCGTGACGCGGCATTACCGGCAGCATCAAAAGGGCGAGGCGACCTCGACGAACTCGATCGCGTCGATTTTCGCCTGGACCGGCGGGCTGAAACACCGCGCCAAGCTCGACGACAACGCCGCGCTCGGCGGCTTCGCGGCGACGCTGGAGCGGGTGGTGGTCGAGACCGTCGAAAGCGGCTTCATGACGAAAGACCTCGCATTATTGGTCGGCCCCGATCAAAAATGGCTGACCACAATGGGGTTTTTGGAGAAAGTCGACGAGCGCCTCGGCGCGGCTCTGGGCGGCTGACGCGTCCGACCGAGGCCGCCCCCGCGGTCTCGCCCCCGCGGTCTCGCCCCCCGAGCAGGCGCGCGCGGCTTCGAAAGGGAATTGCAAGATGATCGATGTCGAGCGGTTCAAGCAGATCTTGCTGACGCGCGAAGCGGAGCTCGAGAATCGGCTCGACGACATCGAGCACGAACTCGACGAAGAGCCCTCGAAGGATTTCGAAGAGCGCGCGGTCGAGCGCGAGGGCGACGAGGTGCTGGAAGGTCTGGGCGGCGCGGGCTTGATCGAGCTGCGGCAGGTCAAGGCGGCGCTTGGCCGGGTCGCCGCCGGGACCTTCGGCGTCTGCGTGAATTGCGGCGAGGAGATCTCGGTCGAGCGGCTGGAGGCGTCGCCGCACGCCGCGCGCTGCCGGCGCTGTTTCTGAGCGCCCGCCGCACCGTCAGCCGGTCTTAAGACTGTCGCTCAGCAATTCGTCAATCGGGTCCTGGTACGCTCTAGCTGTCGTGCAAAGAAACGTCGGGCCTCGCCCACGGCGCGCCCGCGAACGGGAAACCCGCCATGATCCGCCCTGTCGCCCTGGCCGCCGCCGTCGCGGCCGCCTTCAGCCTGTCGACCGCCGAGCCCGCCGCCGCGCGGGACAACATGGACCGATGCGTCTTTTTCAGCTGGACGCACAGCGATCACGGTCCGTCTCTGTTCGAGTACCGGCTGAAGAATTACTGCAAGCGCCGGGTGTATGTTCAGGTTTGCCTGTCCGGCACCCGCACCTGTCGCGAGCATTACCTCAATAAAATCCCGCGCGCGGTCGTGAACCGGATGCAGGATCCGAGCAAGCGCGCCGAGCGGATGACGTTCCGGGCCGTGTCGAACTGAGGCGGCCGACAGCTTCGCGGGGTCAGAACAACTCGCCCTGACCCCCGCTCCGAGCGCCGCTCTGACCCTCTTGCCCCTCCGCGTCGCGGGCGATCCGGACCGCGAGCCGGCCGTCCGCGAATTCGATTTCGAGCGGACCGGCCGCCGCCGCCGCGCGCGAGACCACGCCGTCGCCGCTCCAGACCGCGGCGTAGCCCCGCGCCAGCGTGGCCTTGTAGGAAAAACCGTCGAGCAGGCGCCTCAGCTTTTCGAGCCCGTCTGCGGCGCGTTCGCGTTCGGCGGCGATCCCGCGATCGAGCCGCTCGGCGTAGCGGCCGCGGTCGAACCGATCCCGCGCCAACGCCGCGCCGCGGGCCAGCGCGGGACTCAGACGCGCGGCCCAGCCCGACTGCGCCCGGCCGGCGGTTTCGAGCCGGTGCGACAGCAGCGGGGGCGACAGCCGCGCCGCGACGCGACCGAGCCGCAGCTCCTGCGCCCGGACGGCGGCCAGCAGCGCGCGGGGCAAGCGCTCGCCGACCGCGTCGAGGCGTTGCGCGGCCAGCGCGGTGAGCTCTTCGGGGCGGGGCAGAGCGCGCCCGAGATCGCGCAGACGGGCGCGCCGCTCTTCGAGCAAGCGTTGGGCGGCCTGGCCGCGTCGCGCCTCGAGCCCGGCGAGTTGCGCCATGAGGTCGCTGCGGACCGGCGCGGCCGCCGCGGCCGCCGCGCTCGGCGTCGGCGCGCGCCGGTCGGCCACGTAGTCGATCAGCGTGGTGTCGGTTTCATGCCCGACGGCCGAGATCAGCGGAATCCGGCTGTCCGCGGCGGCCCGCGCCACGATCTCTTCGTTGAAGCCCCACAGGTCTTCGAGCGAGCCGCCGCCGCGCGCGACGATCAAGACGTCGGGCCGGGGGATCGCCCCCCCCTTGGGAAGCGCGTTGAACCCTCGGATCGCGGCGGCGACCTGGGGCGCGCAGCCGTCGCCCTGCACGGCGACCGGCCACACCAAAACCGGACGCGGAAACCGGTCGGCGAGGCGGTGCAGGATGTCTCGGATCACCGCGCCCGAGGGCGAGGTGATCACGCCGATCGTCTCGGGCAGGAACGGGATCGGTTTTTTGCGCTCCGGCGCGAACAGCCCTTCGGCGTCGAGGCGCTTCTTGCGCTCTTCGAGCATCGCCATCAGCGCGCCCACGCCCGCGGGCGCAAGGCTGTCGATCACGATCTGATACTTCGATTGCCCCGGGAAGGTGGTGATCCGGCCGGCGGCCACCACCTCCAACCCTTCCTCTGGGCCGACTTTGAGCTTCTCGGCGACGCCGCGCCAGATCACGCCCGCCAGGACCGAGCGCTCGTCTTTCAGGTCGAGATAGACATGACCCGAACGCGGGCGCGACACCCGGCCGATCTCGCCGCGCACGCGCACATAGCCGTAGCCGTCCTCGAGGGTGCGTTTGATCTTCTGCGACAGCTCCGAGACGGTCACTTCAAGCGCGTTGTCGCGGGCCGAGGCGGGTGACGGGCCGCCGGCCGCGTCCTCGTCCTCGAAATCGAGCAGTCCCGAGGCGCGCGCGTCGTCGCGCCGGTCCGGGGCCGCGGAGCGGGCCGCCGAATTGGACGGGGAACGGGCCGCGGGTCGGGCCATGGAACGCCTCCTCGATCGATCGCGCGGTCGCGCGGATCGCCTGTCGGCCCGCTTGCGCGCGCCGCGCCTCGTCGGCGCTGTGGCCGCGCCGTTGCGCGCATCGTAGACCGGGCCGCGGCCGTTCCGCCAGAGCCGCGACGCGTCGTCGACCGATCGCGACGGTTGCGCTCCGGGTCGCGCGCGGCAGGATGCGCAGGCGTGCACGGCGCGCGCGACCAAGGCGGACGCGAAGGATCGGGGCGGGGCATGCTGGAGAAAACCGAACGGGCGGTGTTCGCCGTCACGCGTTTGTCGACCCTCGTCGCGATTCTGGCGTCGTGGTTCGGGGCGATTTTGATGTTCGCGCTGGGGTTGGCGAAGACTTATGACGCCTTTGTCGCTTTCGCTTTCATGGACGCGGCGGAGGTGCGCGACTTGCCGGCCGACGAGGCGACCGTGGTGCATCTGATCGGCGCGCTCGACCGGTTTTTGATCGCGGTGGTGCTGATCTATTTCGGCTTCGGGCTCTACGGCCTGTTCGTGCGTCCGACGCGGAGCCCGAGCGATCTCGGCATGCCGGACTGGCTGCATGTGGACAGCATCGGCGAGTTGAAACAGACCGTCGCCGAGGTGATCATCGTTATCTTGTTCGTGCTGTTCTTGCGGGTGGCGCTCGAGACGTTTCACGCGGATTTGTCCGCGCTGACGCTCGCCGACATCGCTCGGATTTTGTTGTTGCCGGTGTCGATCCTGTTGCTGGCGGGGGCCTTGCGCTTGGCCGAGCTGCACCCCAAACGCGGGGCCGGGAGGAGCCCGCGGCCGCGCCCGGACGCGGCGGATCCCCCTTGAGCCTCGGACGGATCTGGGCCAGGCGGACGGCGCGGCGCCCGGCGCGCGCGGGCGGGGTCCGCGCGGCGGCGCGTGTCGGGGCGTTTGGCGAAAGGAGAGGCCGATGACGGCGTTCGACCCCCCGTTGACGCTGCTTCTGCTCGGCGGCGGCGGCCGCGAGCATGCGCTGGCCTGGCGGCTGGCGCAAAGTCCGCGCTGCGGCCGGCTGATCGCCGCGCCGGGAAACGCCGGAATGGCGAGGCTGGCCGACTGCGCCGCGCTCGACGCCGAAGATCCGGCGGCCGTGGTCGCGTTCGCCCGCGAACAGCGCGTGGATTTCGTCGTGATCGGCCCAGAAGCGCCGCTCGCCGCGGGGGTCGCCGACGCGCTGACCGCGGCTGGGATCGCCTGTTTCGGCCCGAGCCGCGCGGCCGCCCAGCTCGAGAGTTCGAAGAGCTTCACCAAAGAGGTCTGCAGGGCCTGCGGCGCGCCGACCGCGGCGGCGGCCCGGTTCGACTCGCGCGCGGCGGCGCTCGCCCATCTCGACGCGGTGGGCGCGCCCATCGTCGTCAAGGCCGACGGGCTGGCCGCCGGCAAGGGCGTGACCGTCGCGCTGACCAAGGACGCGGCGGCGGCGGCCGGCGAGGCGGCCTTCGACGGCGCTTTCGGCGCGGCGGGGGCCGCGGTGCTGATCGAAGAGATGCTGACCGGCGAAGAAGCGAGCCTGTTCGCGCTGTCGGACGGCGAGACCGTCCGGCTGTTCGGCGGCGCTCAGGACCATAAGCGCGCCTTCGACGGCGATCAGGGGCCGAACACCGGAGGCATGGGCGCCTATGCGCCCGCCCCGGCGCTGAGCGGCGCCGCGGCCGAGCGCGCGATGGACGAGATCGTGCGCCCGGTGGTCGCCGAGATGGCGCGGCGCGGGACGCCCTATCGCGGCGTGCTGTACGCCGGGCTGATGATCGAGGACGGCGCGCCGCGGTTGATCGAGTTCAACGCCCGGTTCGGCGATCCCGAGACCCAGGCGCTGATGCGGTTGTTCGAGGGCGACCTGGTCGCGGCGCTGCTGGCCTGCGCCGAGCGCGTGGGCGCGGCGACGACCGCGCCGCGTCTGGAGGCGGTCGCGCTCGACTGGTCGGATCAGGCGGCGTTGACGGTCGTGATGGCGGCCGAGGGCTATCCTGGGGCCTATCGCAAGGGCGAGCCCATCGGGGGCTTGGCCGAGGCCGCCGCGGTCGAGGGCGTCACGCTGTTCTACGCGGGCGTGCAGGCCGACGACGGGCGGCTGCTGTCGAACGGCGGCCGGGTGCTGAACGTGACGGCGGCGGCGCCCGACTTGGCCGAGGCGCGCGCCCGAGCCTATCGCGCGGTCGACCGGGTCGACTGGCCGGGGGGATTTTGCCGCCGCGACATCGCTTGGCGCGCGCTCTGACGCGCTGGGGCGGCGCGGCGGACACGATCGGGCGGGTTAGCGCCCGAGGCGCGCGGCGCCGGTTGCGTCGCGGCGCGGGCTTTGCGCAATAGCGCCGATGACCAGCATGCTGCCCGACGTCCTGGCCGCCCTCGAGGCGATCGCGCCCTTTTTCGCCGTCGTGCTGATCGGCTGGCTCGCGGCGAAACGCGGGTTGTTCGACAAGGCCGGCCTGGCGGGGCTGACGGCGTTCGTCTTCTACATCGCGCTGCCGCCGCTGCTGTTCCAAGCGATGGCGCGCACGCCCTTGGTCGGGGCCGAGGCCGGCGCGCTGCGCTTCGCGCTGATCTGGGGCGGCGCGACTCTGGCGCTTTATCTGCTCGCCTGGCTGTTCGGGCGGCTGGGGTTCGGCCTGAGACCGCCCGAAGCCACGCTGCACGCGCATTTGGCCTGTAACGGCAATGTCGGCTTTATCGGGCTGCCGCTGGTGCCCGCGCTGTTCGGCGGCGAGGCGTTGGCCGCGGTGGCGCTGGCGCTGACCATCGACATCGTGGTGGTCATGAGCCTGACCGCGGCGCTGCTGTCGGCGCAGACCGCCCAAGACGGGTCCGAGGGGGTGGGCCAAAGGGGCGATCAGGGGGGCGGTTCGGCGCTCGCCCGGGCGGCGGCGGCGGCCGGCCGGGCGCTGTTGAACCCGATCCCGATCGCGGCCGTGGCGGGCGGGCTTTGGGGCGCGACGGCGCCGGCGGCGGGGCTCGAGACGCCCGAGATGCTCGGCGCGCTGCTGGATTTGCTCGGTCAGGCGGCCCCGCCCGCGGCGTTGTTCGCGGTGGGCGCGACGCTGGCGCACGCGACCGCCGATCGGCGCTCGGGCGAGGTGGGTCTGCTCTGCCTCTGGAAGCTTGTCGCGCACCCTGCGCTGATCGCGGCCGGGCTGCTGATCTTCGCGGCCCCCGGGTCGGACGCGGCGGTTCCGGCGATTTGGATCGCGGGGGGGCTGGCCGCGGCGGCCTGTCCCTCTTCGAACAACGCGGTGATTTTCGCCGTGCGCCACGGCGTCTACGCGGCGCGGGCCTCGGCGACGGTGCTGGTTTCGACCGGGCTGAGCCTGATCGCTCTCGCCGCCGTCGCGGTCATCGCGCGGGCGTGGCTCGGGGTCTGAGGCGCCGCGGGACGTCGAGCGCCGACGCGGTCCGGCGCTAGCGGCCCCGAAAAACCGGCGCGCGTTTTTCGAGGAAGGCCGCGACGCCCTCGGCGTAGTCCTCGGTGTCGCCCGCGGCCCCTTGCAGCTGGGCTTCGAGCGCGATCTGCCCCTCGAAATCGTTCGACAGGCTGGCGCGCAACGCCTCTTTGGTCAGCGCGAAGCCGGCGGTGGGGCCGGCCGCCAGGCGCTCGGCCAAGGCCGCCGCCTCGGCCTGAAGCGCGTCGTCGTCGACCGCGCGCCAGATCAGGCCCCACGCTTCGGCCGTCTCCGCCGGGATCGGGGCGCCCAGCAGCGCGACGCCGAGCGCGCGGGTCATGCCGATTTTGCGCGGCAGCCAAAAGCTGCCGGCGCCCGCGGGGATCAGGCCCAGCTTCGCGAAGGGCTCGACGAATTTCGCCGACCGCGCCGCCAGGCAGATGTCCGCGGTGAAGGCGAGATGCGCGCCGGCGCCGGCGGCGGCTCCGTTCACGGCGGCGACGGAGGGGATCGGCAAATCGTACAGCGCCCGAAACGCCGGCGCGTATTCGGCGTCGAGAACGGTTTTCAGGTCGCTTGCGCGCACGTCTTCCAGGTCCTGCCCCGCGCAAAACGCGGGACGCGCGCCGTCGCCCGTCTCTCCTGTGATCAGCAGCGCGCGGGCCTCGCGCCCGGCGCGACTGATCGCGTCGGCCAGCTCGAGCCGCATGGCGCGGTTCATGGCGTTCATCTTCGCGGGCCGGTTCAAACCCAGCCGAGCCACCGGGGCGTCGCCCTCGACCGTGTAGCGCAGGGTCTCGTATTCGCTCATTCTCGCCTCCGATCGGCCCGGTTCGCCGGCTGAGACAGCGGCGGCGCGCCCTGCTTTGTGGGCGGATGCGGCGCCGCGGGCAAGCGCGCCGCGCCAAGCGACCGAGAAGGAGGGCGCGTGACCGCCGAAACCGCAGCCCCCGTCTCGGCGCGCGCGCCGCGCCTTTCGGACCGTCTGGTCGCGCTGGCGCGCCTGCAGGCGTCGGCCGCGATCTTCGGGATCAGCCTGCTCGCGATGATCTCGGCGACGGCGCTGCTCTGGCCCCTGATCTGGCCCGAGGGCGCGCCGGTCGCGCGGTACGACGCGCTGCTGCTCGGCGCGTTGGCGATCCAGGCCGTTCTGCTCGCGTCCCGGCTCGAGACCTGGGCCGAGGCGCGCGCCATTTTGCTGTTCCACCTTGTCGGCACCGCGATGGAGCTGTTCAAGACCGAGATGGGCTCGTGGGTCTATCCGGAGCCTGGCCTGTTCCGGATTGCGGGCGTGCCGCTGTTCACCGGGTTCATGTATTCGGCCGTGGGCAGCTATGTGGCGCGCAGCTGGCGGCTGTTCGACGCCCGTCTCGACCGGGCGCCGCCCTTTTGGGTCGCCGGCGCTCTGGCCGCCGCGGCCTATGCGAACTTCTTCGCCCATCATTTCGTGTGGGACGCGCGATGGCTGCTGTTCGGCCTGTCGATCGCGCTGTTCGCGCGCACCGGCGTGACGGTGCGCTTCCCGGTCGCCAAGACGACGGCGGTCGCGCGCGTTCCGATTCTGGCGGTTTTTCTGGGCCTGGCGGTTCTGATTTGGGTCGCCGAGAACATCGCCACCTGGGGCGCCGTGTGGCTCTATCCGACGCAGGAGGCCGGCTGGCGGCCGGTGTCGCCCGCGAAGATCGGCAGCTGGTTTTTGCTCGGGATGTTGAGCGTGGTGCTGGCGGCGCTGGCCGCGCCGATGGGATGGCGCGGCGGCCCGATCGCGGCGGAGGCGATCTCACGGGATCCGACAGCGACGGATCCCAAAGCGAAAAAGGCGCGCGGGCGCATCGGCCCGCGCGCCCCCTAGGTCAGACCAAGCCGCCGATCTGCGCCGCGTCGACGGCTTATACGAGGATCTCGCTCCGGAACGAGACCGTGCTCCAGTCGGCTTGCGCGATCTCGGCGGTGACGCTCAACGTGGTCGCCTCGACGCCGTCGACGCTGTTGGCGCCGACGCTCGGTTCGAGCGTGTAGACGGCGCCGCGCACGCCCTCGAACATCAGCACGTCGCTCGCGTCGAAATCCGCGATGGTGTCGACGTCGCCGTCGCCGACGTCGCCGAAGATGATCACGTCGACGCCGGTCCCGCCATAGATCGTATCGGAGTTCGCGCCGCCGATCAGGGTGTCGTCGCCCGCCCCGCCATAGATGGCGTCGCGTCCCAGACCCCCTTCGATATAGTCGCGACCCGCGTTGCCGTTGAGCTCGTCGGCGGCGCCGCCGCCGTAGATCGTGTCGTCTCCGAATTGACCGTTGACGACGTCGTCGGAACCGCCGCCGTAGAGCAGGTCGTTCCCGCTGCCGCCGTTCAACTCGTCCCAACCCTGTCGGCCATAGACCGTGTCGTCGCCCGCCGCGGCGTTGACCGTGTCGTGCCCGCGCAGTCCGTCGATGATCTCGTCCTGCTCCGTCCCGGTCAGGATGTTGTCGCCGTCGCCGCCCGAGATGTTGGGGTAGATGCGCGCGGCGCCGGAGATCTGGGCGTCGGTCACCGACGCCCCTTCGACGACCAGCGTGAAGGCCACCGGGGCCCAATCCTCGTTTTCGACTTCGCCCCAAACCGACAGGACGCTTTCGCCGGCGTCTTCGTACAGCAGGTAGGTGACGTCGCGCAGGCCGTCGCCGAATTCGATGCGGTCTTCGGCGTCGAAATCGCGGATGAGGTCTAAGTCGCCGGTCGCGGCGGCGGAAAACTGGAACAGATCGGCGCCCGATCCGCCGGACAGATCGTCCGAGCCGGCGTCGCCGATCAGGGTGTCGGCCCCGTCGCCGCCGCTCAGGGTGTCGTCGCCGCTCGACCCGGCGAGCAGGTCGGCGCCCGCGTCGCCGTACGCCGCGCCGCCGCCGATCAGGCTGTCGTCGCCGTCGCCGCCGTAGAACAGGTCGTCGACGCCGTCGCCCTCGATCGTGTCCGCGCCGGCGCCGCCGTAGACCTGGTCCGAGCCCCAGTCGGCGAACACATGATCGTCGCCCCCGTTCGCGTAGACGATGTCGGCCCCCGACCAGCCGTTCAGCGTGTCGTCGCCGGCGCCGCCGATCAGGGTGTCGTCTCCGGTGTCGCCGAACAGGTCGTCGCCCTTGTCGTCGCCGCCGGCGTCGCTGTCGAGCAGGTCGTTTCCAGCCCCGCCGTTCAGACGGTCGACGCCGGCGTCAGCTGTCAGCGTGTCGTCTCCGGCCCCGCCCGACAGGGTGTCGTAGCCCTCGCCGCCCTTGAGGCGGTCGGCTCCGTCGCCGCCGTCCAACATGTCGGCCTTTTTGCCGCCCTTCAGAGTGTCGTCGCCCGCCCCGCCGATGAGCACGTCCTCGCCGTTGCCGCCGATCAGTTTGTCGAGGCCGGCGCCGCCGTACAGGCTGTCGTAGCCGTCCCCGCCGTCGAGATGGTCGTCGCCGTCCTCGCCATAGAGCGCGTCGGCTTTTTTGCCGCCGTCGAGCTGGTCGTGACCCGCGCCGCCGTACAGCCGGTCGGCGTCGTCGCCGCCGAAGACCGTGTCGTCGCCGGCGCCGGCGAACAGGGTGTCGGCCCCGCCATGGCCTTCGATCAGGTCGTTCTCCGCCGTGCCGGTCAGGCTGTCGTCGGCGTCGTTCAGAATTATGCTCGCCATGCGTTCGATCTCCGCGGCCTGTCGCGGCGTCCAACCGCCGCTCGGGCCGGTCTTAGATCGATCGCGGACATCACGCAGTGATGCGGCGCACGCGCCGACGGCGCGCACGGGCTTGCATTTAAAGAGAACTACCGGGCCGAGGGCTCGGCGAGGGCTCGGCGAGCGCCCGCCGAGCGCCGGGCGCGGGTCTAGTCCTCGAGCAGCCGCGCGAGCCGTTTGCGCTCTTCGTCGGTCAGCTCGGGCGCAGAAGCGCCGCTGGCCGAGGGCGTCGCCGCGTCGGGCGCGGGCCGCACCCGGCGCGCGAACAGGGCGGCCCCGAGCGCCAGGATCGCCGGACCCGACAGCCACAACAGCGCGTTCGACCAGGTGAAGCGCGGGCGCATGTGCACGTATTCGCCATAGGCGTCTTCCAGCCGCGCCAGGATCTGCGCGTCGCTGTCGCCGGCCAGCAGACGCTGGCGCACCATCCGCCGCATGTCGCCGGCCAAGGGGGCGTCGCTTTCGTCGATGGTCTGGTTCTTACAGACCACGCAGCGCAGCCCCTTCGACAGCTCGCGGGCCCGCGCCTCGAGCGCCGGATCGTCCAGAATCTCTTCGGGCTGAACCGCCAGCGCCGCGGGCGCGAGGGCGACCAGCCCGATCGGCGCGGTCCCGAGCGCCAGTCCGATCCAGAGCGCGCAGAGGCCGCGCTGAACGCGTTGCGACATCTTCGATCCTCGCAGCATCCGGTTCACGATCATTCGGCCGGGGCCATGGCCGAGGGGGTCCGGCGGCCGCGCGCCGCCGGCGCGCCGACGCGGTGGCGCCGGTCGGTCAGGCTGACCACGCCGCCGAGCGCCATCAGGCTCGCGCCGATGAAGATCCAGTTCACGAACGGCTTCACATAGGTCCGGATCGACCAAGATCCGTTGGGGCGCCGATCGCCCAGCACCACATACAGATCGCCAGACAGCCGCTCGTGGATGCCGGCCTCGGTGGTGGTGGTCCGCGCGACGGGGAAGAAGCGCTTCTCCGGCGTCAGAACCACCGCCTGGCCGCCGCCCGCGGGGCGCGCGGTCAGCACGCCGCGGTCCGCCACATAGTTCGGCCCCTCGACCCGCTCGATCCGCTCGAAGGTCAGGGCGTAGCCGCCGATGGTGAAGCTTTCGCCCGGCCGCACCAGCCGGACGTCCTCGGTTTGGTAGGCGCTCACCAGAACCGCGCCGAACACGGTCAGCCCCAGGCCGGCATGCGCGAGCGTTTTGCCCCACTCCGCCCGAGGCGTGCGCTTCAGCCGTCCCCAGGACTCGGTCCAAGCGACCCGCCCGCGCGCCGCCGCGCCAAGCTTGGCGCGCTCGCCGAGGTCCCACACCGCGCCGAGCACCAGCCAGACCGACAGAAGAACGCCGATCGGCCCGAGCGGGCTCCAGCCCTCTTGCAGCGCCCAGACGCTGAGGCCCGCCACCGCCGCGATCAGCGCCGCGATCCAGAGGTTCTGCATCGCCTTGGCCGCGTCGCCGCGTTTCCAGGGCAGCGTCGCGCCGATCGGCAGCGCCAGGATCAGCGGGATCATCAGGCCCCCGAACACCCAGTCGAACCAGGGCGGACCGACGGTGATGGTCTTGCCGAAGGCCTCGTAGACCAGGGGCGCCAGGGTGCCGACGAACACCGCCGCCGTCATCACGGCCAGCAGCACGTTGTTCAGCAGCAGCGCGCTCTCCCGGCTGACCAGCGTGAACACGCCGTCCGACCCGAGTTTGTGGGCCCGCGCGCTGTAGAGCCAGAGAGACCCGCCGACCGCCACCGCCAGGATCCCCAGAATGACCATGCCGCGGCCCGGATCGGTGGCGAAGGCGTGCACCGAGGTCAGCAGGCCCGAGCGCACGATGAAGGTGCCGATCAAGCTGAGCGAGAAGGCCAGGATCGCCAGCAGGATCGTCCAGCTTTTCAGTTCGCCGCGCTTCTCGACGACGATCGCCGAGTGCAGCAGCGCCGCCGCCGCCAGCCACGGCATGAACGAGGCGTTCTCGACCGGGTC
>CAZBIG010000053.1:0-11706 GCA_964491865.1 uncultured Neomegalonema sp.
CCAGGGGTCCACCAGGGGTCCACCAGGGAGCGGGCGGGGGTCCGCCAGGGCGCGGGCGGAAAACGGTCGGCGGACGGCGGCTCAGCCCTCGCCCCGGCTTGCGGCGTCGCCCGCGGCCTCGCGAAACGCCTCGATGCGCGCGAGCAAGGCCTCGGCTTCGACCGGACCGCCGACGCTCGTTCTCGGGATCGGCAGCGCCTCGGCCCCGGCGCACAGCCAGATCGCCCCGCGCTCGGCCCGCACCTCCTCGACCAGAGGCCAAGCGAGAACGATCTCGAACCCCGCGCCCGAGAGCGCGGCCCCCGCCGGATCGAGCCGAAGACGCGCCGGCCGGCGCAAGAGCTCCTGAGCCAACCGCCCGGTCGCCGCGGCCCGCGCGCCGACGACGTGCTCGGCCCAGCGCCCGAGAAAGCCGAGCGCCGCGAAGCCGAGCGCTAGGCCGAGCACCGGCAGGAACGGACGCCCGGCCTCGGACAGAAACAGCGCCGCCGCGGTCCCGGCCTCGGCGGTCCAACTGCTGCCGGCCTCGAACAGCGTCGCGGCCGCGGTCGCCGCGCCCCCGATGGTCAAGCCCACCGCGAGCCCGGTCCACAGCGCTTCCGATCCGGCTGTCGCGCCGTCGCGCCGGCGCTCGATCTGGATCCGCTCGCGAATCAGAGCGGGGTCGAGACGGGTCTCGAACTCGAGGGCGTAGCCGGCCCGATCCGGGCGAGGCCGGCCGTCGGCTTGCGGGCCGCCGTCGACGCCGGCGCCGCTGGCGGCGTGATCGCTGTCGCCCTGCATCTCGCTCTCCCCGCTTTTCCTCGCCCCGGTCGTGATAGCTGGTAGCGTCGCGACGACCTCAGGGCCAGAAGCATCACGCCCGGCGCGGGCGCGACGCGGCCGCTCTGGAAGCGTGAAGCCGCCTGCGCCGCGCCCCGAGCGAAAGGTTGCGAGACGAGACAGGAGCGGACCCGAATGAGCGACGCGGCGCCCCCCTCCGACCCCGCGCGCGGCGCGGTGGAGATCCGGCCGATTCGGCGCGCCGACGGCCCCGACTGGGACGCGCTGTGGCGCGCTTATCTCGCCTTTTACGAGACCTCCTTGCCCGAGGCGGATCGCCGGCGCGCCTTCGAGCGGCTGCTGTCCGACGACCCGAACGAATTTCACGGGCTGATCGCGGCCCGGGCGGGGCGGCCGATCGGTCTGGCGCATTACCTGTTTCACCGCCACGGCTGGCGCGCCGAACGGGTGGTCTATCTCCAGGATCTGTTCGTCAGCCCCGAGGCGCGCGGGGCCGGGGTCGGCGAGGCCCTGGTGCGCGCGGTTTACGCGGCCGCCGACGCCGCGGGCTCTCCGCGGGTCTATTGGTTGACCCAATCCTTCAACGCCCCGGCGCGCGCGCTTTACGACCGGGTCGCGACCGTGACGCCGTTCATCAAATACGAGCGCGGGGCGGTCGATCCGCCCGAGGGCGCCGACGGCGATCCGGCCTGATGCGGCTCGGGCTTTGGAACATCGAATGGTTCGACGCGCTGTTCGACGCCGAGGACCGTCTGCTCGCCGACGCCGCGCCGTCGAAACGCCCCGGCGTCACGCGGCGGGACCAGGTCGAGGCGATCGGCGGCGTGCTGCGGGCGCTCGACGCCGACGCTTTTCTGATCGCCGAAGCGCCGAACGACGGGGCGCGCTCGGGCCGGTCGACGGTCCGGGCGCTCGAGGGCTTCGCCGCGGCGTTCGGGCTTCGCCAGAACCGGGCGCTGCACGGGTTTTCATCGACGACGCATCAGGAGTTGGCGCTGCTCTACGACCCCGCGCGGATCGTCGCGCGGCACGACCCCATGGGCGCCCGGCTGGACGCGGCCGAAGCCCGGCGCGCGCCGCTCGACCCGAGGGATCCGGCGCGCTGGGGCGCGCCTTTTCCGGCCGCGCCGCGGTTCGACGGGGCGGCGGCGTGGCGTCCTCAGGCGGACGCGCCTGTCGAGCGGATCGCCTTCACGCGGCCGCCGCTCGAGGCCGCGCTCTGCGATCCGGGCGGCGCGTGGCGCTGCCGCCTGATCGGGTTTCACCTGAAATCGCTCCGAGCCCGGCCCGGCGCGGATCTCGAGGCGGTGCGGCGCCGTCATCTCGGGCAATGCGTTTGGCTGCGCGCGCGGATCGACGAGCATTTGAGCGCGGGAGATCCCCTGATCGCGCTCGGCGATTTGAACCAGCGCGGGGTCGGCGAGGGGCCGGCGTCGCGCGCGGTCGCGGACGACGCGGCGGCCGCGATCGGCGAGGCGGCGGCGCCGGGCTGGGGAACGCGGGGCCGCGCCGCGCTGATGAGCCCGCCGCCGGGCCTTGCGGGAGAACGGCGGCTGCGCTGCGGCGCGCCCGGCGCGCCGAGAGCCGCGTCGGTGCGCTGGCGGACCCCGGAGGACGCGCCGGCGGCCGCTCGGGTCGACGAGATTTTGGCGTCGCCCGCCCTTTGGGCCGCGGCCGGGCCGTGGCGGGTGTGGGCCCCGTGGTCGACGGCGCCCGAAGTCCCCGCCGAGGTCGCGCCGCCGCGCGCGGAAAACGCCGGACCCGACGCCGCATACGACCGCGAACCCGGCGCGATCGGGGCCGAGGCGGTCGAGGCGGGCCGGGCGACCGCGCCCGGACGGCGTCGTCCGGAGCTTGTCGCGGCGATCGAGGCCGCCAGCGACCACGCCCCGATCACCCTCGACCTCGACCCGGCCCGCCTCCGCGCGATCTGAGCCCGCGGCGGCGCGGCTCAGGCGCTTTCGCGCACCTCAAGCCCAAGTTCGCGGACTTTGCGGTACAAGGTCGAGCGCCCGATGCCGAGCCGACGGGCCACCTCGGACATCCGCCCGTCGTACTTCCTGATCGCGAGTTCGATCATCTCGCCCTCGACCTGGGCCAGGGTCCGCATGTGCCCGTCGACGTCGAAGGGCGAAAAACCCTCGGCCATCGGCGGCCGCGGGTGCAGCCCCTCGCCGTCGAGCGTCGCGCTGGCGGGCGTCATCGACTCGTCGCGCCGCATCGACAGGCTGCACAGGTGCGGAAAGTCGTGCAGCGTCAGCACGTCCCGGTCGGACAGCACGACCGCCCGATAGATCATGTTCTCAAGCTGGCGCACATTTCCGGGCCAATCGTATTCGACCAGAGCCTGCAGCGCGCTGTCTTCGATACCGCGGACGTTGCGCCCCTCTTCAAAGGCGAATTTCTGGATGAAATGGTCGATCAGCTGCGGGATGTCGTCGGACCGCTCGCGAAGCGGCGGCAGCGTCAGCGGAAACACGTTCAGACGATAGAACAGATCCTCTCGGAATTTCCCCGAGGCGACGAGATCCTGCAGGTCTTGGTTCGTGGCCGAAATCAATCGGATGTCGAGCTTGACGGGCTTCTTGGCCCCGACCGGGTCGACTTCGCCTTCCTGCAGCGCCCGCAGCAGTTTCACTTGGATATCGAGCGGCAGCTCGCCGACCTCGTCGAGGAACAAGGTGCCGCCATCGGCTTCCTGAAACTTGCCGAGCCGCTTTTCCGTCGCGCCGGTGAACGAGCCCTTTTCATGGCCGAAGAGAATCGACTCGACCAGATTCTCGGGGATGGCCCCGCAGTTGACCGCGACGAAGGCCTTGCCGGCCCGCTCCGAAGCGCCCTGGATGGCGCGGGCCATGACCTCTTTGCCGACGCCCGATTCGCCCTCGATGAGGATCGGAATCGTCGACGCGGCCGCGCGCTCGGCCAGCATGATGGCCTGGCGCATCACCAGGCTCTTGGCCACCAGGTCCTTGAACTGCAGCCGTCCTTCGGTTTTGCGCGTCAGGCGCGAGACTTCGTCGGTCAGCGCGTTCAGCTTCAGCGCGTTGCGCAGCGAGACCTGAAGCCGTTCGGGGCTGGCGGGCTTGACGATGAAATCCGTCGCGCCGTTCTGCATCGCCTGAACCACGGTCGTCACCGAGCCGTTGGCGGTCAGCACGATCACCGGCAGGCTGGGCTTGGCCGGCTTCAGATCGGCCAGAACCTCCATCCCGGTCTTGCCGGGCATCACGAGATCGAGCAGCACCGCGTCCACCGAGCGGCCGCGCGGATCCAGCAGCATCGTGAGCGCTTCGGCCCCGCCCTGCGCGGTGACGGTCGCGTAACCGAGCGACGAGACCACCGAGTGCAGCAGGCGGCGCTGGGCCGGATCGTCGTCCACGATGAGTATGGTCTGGGGCATCTCTCGCTCTCTCTCACGCGCGACTGTCGCACGACCGGATCAGAAGAAGACGACGCGCCGCGTTCCGCGACGACGGCGCGGCCGGCCGCGCGCGCCGCGGCGGCGGCTCCTTTTCTCGATTTGACACATGCGCGCCTCTCCTTACTAAACCGTAAATTGAGTTGCGCCGCGAGGAAACCCGTCGCGTGGCACTGTTGTCGGAAGGTGACGGGAGCGGCAAAGTTCGGAGGGGGGGAACGGCCCAGGGGCTTAGCCGTTGCCTCTCCACGCCCCGCGTGTCATCAGAATTTTCGGCGCGCAGCGCGTCCGATTTGGTACGGCACGGCGGCGCGGGGCGGTGTTGTTTTTGCAGAAACAGCAGTCTCGCGCGCGGGAAGTTTAGGAGTGAGGGATGAAAGCGATTTTTCGCATGGTGATCGCTGGCGCGGCCCTGGGCCTTGCCGGCTGCGCGAACCAGCTGCCGGGTGCGAACCTGGCTGACACGTTCTTGGTCGAGGGCTTCCTCGACGACGAGCTGCCGGGCGGCTCGTACACCGCCGAGCAGGCGCGCGCCTATCAGGCCCGCGCGGCGTTCGAGGCGAAGGAAGACGCCAACTGGTACGACTCGACCGCGTTCTACCGTAAGGGTCAGATCGCCCTCGGCGGCGAAGAAGTCGCGCCGTGGGATCCGGCCAGCTTCGGCCTGACCGGCGACGTCGTGACCGGCTACAACCAGACCGTCGCCGCCGCGGCTCAGTACAAGGACGTCCGTCCGGAGCCCTGCGCCCGCATGGTCGCCTTGTACGACCACTGGCTCGAGCAGACCCGTGAAGCCTCGCACTCGATCACCCCTCCGGGCGTGGTGCAGGGCATGTGGGCCGGCGCGTACTTCGAGTGCACCGGTGGCGTCGCCACCCCGCCGGACGCCGCGCGCTACGTCGTCTACTTCGGCTTTGACCGTTCGGATCTCGACGCCCAGGCGCGCTCGGTTCTCGACGAAGTCGTCGCCGCCGTCTCGGGTCTGAGCAACCCGGCCCTCTCGATCGTCGGCCACACCGACACCGCCGGCTCGCAGGCCTACAACCAGGCCCTGTCGGAGCGTCGCGCGGCCCGCGTCGCCAACTACCTCGCCTCGAACGGCGTGCCGCGCGACCGCATGGTCACCGCCGGCCGTTCGGAGCTCGAGCTGGCCGTCCCGACCGGCGACGGCGTTCCTGAGGCGGGCAACCGCCGCGTGGAAGTCTCGATCACCGAGTAATCGGTTCGCGAACGGTCGCCGCGCCCCTGGGGCCGGCGACCGGGACGAACAGAAAATGCTCGCGCAGAAGACGCTCAGAAAACGTCCTTGGCTCGCCAGGGGCGTTTTTTGGTGCGTAAGCCGGTCCGGACACGGCGTGCGGCCCCCTGCCGGGTCGGCCCGAATCGGTCGAAAATCGCCGTCCCGTCTTCATCACGACATGAACACGCGCTACCTCTCAGCCCATGAGCTACCTGTCACGCCCGCGCGCCCGACGCGCCGTTGGACGTCGGGGCCCGCGCGACTCAGCCTTGACCTCGCCAGCCCTGACCTTGCCAGCCCTGACCCTGGCCGCCGCCGCGGTCATCCTCGCGCCGAATGGCGCGGCGAGCCAAGAGGCCCCGCCCTCCGGCGACGATCCGGGCGTTGAAGACCCGCGCTTCGACGATCCCCTCGAGGAAGAATTGTCCGAAGCGACCCGCGACGCGATCGAGCGGTTTTTGTTCCTGATGGGACCGATGCTCGAGCGCTTCGGCGACATGATCGGCGACTTGCCCGCCTACGAAGCGCCGATCATTCTGCCGAACGGCGATATTCTTATCCGCCGCAAACGCGACCCGTTCGGCGCGCCGCAAGACGGCGACGGCGTCGAGCTTTAAGCGCGATCGGACCACCGCCGGCCGCGGCGCGCGCCCTCGAGCGGCGCGTCGCGGCGAGCCCCTTCTTCGTCGGAGCCGCCCCATGATCTCGCCGTTCTCAACCGCCCTCCGGCTCGGCCCCGTCGCGCCGGCCGATGTGCGCGAACCCTTTGTCGCCGACGACGCGCTCGGCGCCTTGCCGCAGTGGGACCTCTCGGGCCTGTATCCGAGCCCCGCCGAGCCGAAAATCGACGCGGATTTCACCGCGGCCGAGCAAGCCGCCGCCGAGTTCGCCGCGGCTTACGACGGCAAAGTCGCGCAGCTCGACGGCCCCGCGCTCGCCAAGGCGATCGCCGAGTACGAAGCGATCGAAAGCCGCCTCGGGCGCGTCATGTCCTATCTCGGGCTGCGCTATCAACAGAACAGCGCCGACCCCGCCCGCGCCAAAGCGATGGGCGACGGCCAGACCCGCGCCACCGACGCCTTTGCGCCGCTGGTGTTCTTCACCCTCGAGCTGAACAAGATCGACGAGGCCGCGCTTGATCAGATGCAGGCCGACTGCGCCGATCTGGCCCGGTACGCGCCCTGGCTGCGTCGGCTGCGGGCCTTTCGTCCGCACCAGCTGTCGGACGAGCTGGAGAAATACCTCCACGACACCTCGGTGGTCGGCGCCGCCGCCTGGAACCGCCTGTTCGACGAAACCCTGAGCGCGCTCCGTTTCACCGTCGCCGTCGACGGGGCCGAGCCGGAGACGCTCAGTCTCGAGCCGACCCTCACCCTGCTGTCGGATCAGAACCGGGCCAAGCGCGCCGCCGCGGCGCACGCGCTGTCCACCGTGTTCGCCGAGAACATCCGTTTGTTTTCGCTGATCACCAACACGCTGGCCAAAGAAAAAGAGATCGGCGATCGCTGGCGCAAGCTGCCGACGCCGCAATCCGGCCGCCACCTGTCGAACGACGTCGAGCCCGAGGTGGTGCAGGCGCTGCGCGGCGCGGTCGTGGCCGCCTATCCGCGCCTGTCGCACCGCTATTACGCGCTCAAGGCCGGGTGGCTCGGCCTGGACAAGCTCGAGCATTGGGACCGCAACGCCCCTCTGCCGCGAGAAGACGATCGCAAGATCCCGTGGAACGAGGCGCGCGAGACGGTGCTGGCCGCCTACAGCGACTTCAGCCCCCGGATGGCCGACCTCGCCCGCCCGTTCTTCGACCGAAATTGGATCGACGCGCCGGTGACGCCCGGCAAGGCGCCGGGCGCCTTCGCGCATCCGACCGTCGCCGACGCCCACCCGTTCGTGATGCTCAACTATCTCGGCAAGACGCGCGACGTGATGACCTTGGCCCATGAGCTCGGCCACGGCGTCCACCTGCGCCTGGCCGCCGAACAGGGCGAGCTGCTGTCCCGAACGCCGCTGACCCTGGCCGAGACCGCTTCGGTCTTTGGCGAGATGTTGACCTTTAAGCGCCTACTCAACGCCGAAACCGACCCTAAAAAACGCAAGTCCTTGCTCGCGGGCAAAGTCGAGGACATGATCAACACGGTGGTCCGGCAGATCGCCTTTTACGAATTTGAAAGCCGCGTGCATGGCGAGCGGCGAAAGGGCGAATTGACGTCCGAGCGTTTGGGAGAGATTTGGCTCGAGGTTCAGCGCGAAAGCCTCGGGCCTGCGTTCAGGTTCGAAGCGGGATACGAGAACTACTGGGCCTATATCCCTCACTTCATTCATTCCCCATTCTACGTCTACGCTTACGCGTTTGGCGACGGGCTGGTGAACGCTCTCTATGCGGTGTACGAGCAAAGCGGGCCGAACACGGGCTTTCAAGAAAAGTACTTCGACATGCTCCGCGCCGGCGGCGCCCTGAGGCACAAGGATCTGCTGGCCCCGTTCGGACTCGACGCGTCGGATCCCGATTTTTGGCAACAGGGTCTCGGGGTGATCGAGAGCATGATCGACGAGCTCGAGCGTCTCGAGGCCTGACCGCGCACGCGCCTTGGCGATCGACGCCGGCGCGCCTCGCCGCTATACCGCCGCCTGAAACAGGCGATGGGAGGGTTGGGCGATGCCGATTACGGGCGTAGGGCTGACGACAGGCGATTTCGCCAACACGCTTCGCGATCTGCCCGGCTGCCTCGATCACTTCGAGGCGCTGGGCGTCAGCCATGTCGAGCTGTCCTTCGGCGCGTTCGATCTGGTCGCCGGCGCGTCGCCGTTGCCCTCGCGGGTGGCCGAGTTCAAGCGCGTGCTCGCCGATCGCCCGTTCGGCTACACGGTGCACGGCCCGATCGCCTCGAGCTTCACCGACCGCCGCCATCTTGCGCTGCAAATGGACGTCTGCCGCGCCGTGCTCGACGTCTCTGGCGAGATCGGCGCGAGCGCCCAGGTGCACCACGCCGGCGCCGCCCCGCATGGCGACGCGGCGGAACGCGCGGCTTTGCTCGAGCTTGAGCGGGACGCCCTGATCCAGATCGCGCCGCACGCCGAGAGCTGCGGCGTCGTCTTATGCGTCGAGAACATCTTCAGCGACGACGGCGTCTGGATGGCCTCGCCCGCCGAGCTCGCGGCGCAGATCCGCGCGGTGAACCACGCCCATGTGCGCGCCTGCATCGATTTCAGCCACGCGGCGATCAACGCCGGCGTGCGCGGCTTCGATCTGATGGCCGAGTTGGCCGAGCTCGCCCCGGTCGCCGGGCATCTGCACATCCACGACAGCTTCGGCCGCCCGCGCAGTTTCAAACCCTACACCTATGGCGAAGCGGTGAATTTCGGCCTGGGAGACCTGCATTTGCCGCCAGGCTGGGGCGCGCTCGACTGGGACGCGATCGCCGCGCTGCCCTATCGCGAGCCGGTGATCGCCAATCTCGAGCTGAGCACGCGGTTTCGCGACGCGCTGCCCGACGCCATCGCGACCTGCAAGCGGATGATCGACCTCTCCGCCCCCCGGGGCTGAAGCCCGCGCCCGACCGCCGCCTGGATGACGCCCGACCACCGTCCGCGAACGGCCTTGGTCGCAGCGCAGCGCTGTTGTTAAAGCCACGGCGACGCAGGGCGCGCCGAGCGGAAATCCGGGGGAGATCGATGGCTAAAGACATGTCTTACGCGGGCGCCGATCAGTCCCGCCGTCGCGCGCGCCTGCCGATCGCGCTGATCTGTCAATTCGCGTTGGTGCTTGCGGCCGCGGGCGGGCTCGCGCTCTATTTTGAGGCCCCGCCTTGGGTTTTCGGCGCCGCCGCCGCCGCGCTGTTGGCCCCGCTTCTCGCGACGCGCCGGGCCGCGCAACTCGACGGCTTCGTAAAATCCGTCATCCCGATCGCAATCGGCGGCGGGTTCCTCATCGCCTATATCGAGCTGCACAAAATCCCAGAGGCCAGATTCTTACTCGAAACCGAATTCGACGAATTTTACGGCGAGCAGTACTATGCCGTTCTGTCGACCCTGTTCGCCATTATTACCGCGTTGATCCTCGTGAAGGGGATCGAGTTTTTTGACCGACTGAACACGCTGATCAGCGAAGAAGCCAACCAGATCCGATCGATCTACGAGTTTCTCGCCTATTTCGAAGACGGCTCGTCGGGCGGAAGCGATCCGCACGTCCGCGCCACCAAACTAATCCTCTGCGAATATTGCAGCTTGTCGCTGGAAGATCCGGATCCGGAACCCGGCGACGACAAGGGCGTCGACCTGTTGCGCCGCGGCGCGATCGAAATCGGCAAGCTCGACTGTAAAGACGAAAACGATCGCGTGGCCTTGGCCGAGGTGATGCGCGGCTTAAACAACCTGTTCGCCATTCGCGCCAAACGCCTCAGCTCGGGCTCGGTCAAAGTGCCGGTCTACATGCTGATTACACTGGCCTTCATGTCGGCCGCGATCATTTTCCCGTTCTTTCTGGAAAGCCCCGCGGCGTTTAATCACAACTACGCAATCATCTTCGTGCTCGCGACCTTTTGCAGTTTCATCCTGCTCTTGCTGATGGACATCAACTCGCCGTTCGAAGGCTTTTGGGCGGTCGATCTGGACGCGTTTCATCGCCTCGAACTATCGATCCGACGCAGCCTGCACGACGACAGCGACGCGGCCTGACCGCCTATTCGCGCGACGAGGCGAAAGGCCAGGCCGGCCAGCGGGCGGTCAATCGAGGCCCGGCTTCGACGACCGCCGCCCCTGTCTCATGCTGCTCGATCAGCCTCAGGGCGCGCCAGACCGCGAACAGGCCAAAAGCGACGCCGCCGAGCGCCTGACCGATCAGCACGCCCGGCGCCCCCAGCAGCGCGCCGCCGATCAGCGCCGGCGGGATCACGCCGAGCGTATGGCGCCCCCAATTCGTCCAGGTCGCCAGCCCGGGCCGCCCCAAATTGTTGAACGCCGCGTTTGCGGCGAACAGCGCCCCGTTGAAAAAGAACGCCAACGCGAGCGGACCGCAGAACCAGTAAATCAGCGTGCGCGCCTCCCCGGCGGCGCCGAACGCGTCGGCGATCGGCGCGCGCAGCAAGAACAGCAGCGCCGTCATCGCGACCACGAAGAGGGCGAGAAACGTCAGCGCGTCCCACAGCGTGCGGCGCACCCGATCATACGCTTTCGCGCCGAAATTCTGACCGATGATCGGACCGATCGCGCCCGACAGCGCGAACACCAATCCGAACGCGACCGGCGTCAGCCGGCCGACGATGGCGTAGCCCGCGACCGCCGCGTCGCCGAACTCGGCGATCGCGCGGGTGACGAACGCCGCGCCCACCGGGGTGGCCACATTGGTGAGCATGGCCGGCCCCGCCAACCGGCCGATCGGCCCGAGATCGGCGGCGAAGGCGTCGGCGCGCAGCGGCGCCAAGCCGCCATGGCGCGCCAGGATCGGCCAAAGCGCCATCGCCGCGCCCGCCAGCCGCCCGATCACCGAAGCGATCGCCGCGCCCTCGAGCCCAAGCCCGGGGACGAGCCAAAAGCCGAAGATCAGCAGCGGATCAAGGGCGGCGTTCACCACCGCGATCGACACCGTGATGTTCATCGACCGCCGCGCGTCGCCATGCGCCCGCAGCACCGCCCCGCCGGCCATGGCGACGTTCAACAGCGGCAGGCTGGGCGCCACGATCGCCAGATAATCGACCGCCAGCGCCGCCGTGCGCCCCTCCGCGCCGACCCACCCGACCAGCGTCGGCAGCGACAGCCAGACCAGCGCGGCGCAGAGCGTCGTCAGCGCCATCGAGGCGACGCCGACATGGGTCACCAGATCGCGCGCCCGCGCCGCGTCGCCGGCGCCGACGGCGCGCGACACCAGCGCGCCCATCGCGATCGCCAGGCCGATGCTGACCGAGGTCATGAAGAACAGAATGGCCGAGGCGTAGCCGACCGCCGCCGCCAGCGCCGCCTCTCCCAGCAGCGAAATGAAATACAGATCCGCCAGATCGACCAGAAACACGGCCATCAAGCCGACGCTGCCCGCCAGCGTCATGTCGACGACATGGCGCATCAGCGACCCGTCCAGAAACTTCCCGCGCCGCCGCTCGACGCCGTCGCCCGCCCCGCTCCGAACCGCCGTCATGTCCCACGCCCCTCTTCGCGCGACGCGCCCTGCGCGCGCCGCCGCTCTGTCGATCGCCGCGCCGCGCCGCCGCCCGCCCGTCCGCCGCCCGCCTTGCCGTCCCCTCTGACGCCCGCCAGACGCCCCCTCTGACGCCTC